>JAHZHY010000223.1:4656-5853 GCA_019420045.1 Clostridiales bacterium | reverse complement strand
TTCAGCGCTTTGGAGGATAAACTCCATTGCTTCTTTTCCAAACAGATTGCCCCAGCGCATCAGCAGGGACAGGAGAAGGGCGCCCAGAAGATTTCCGATGTAGCTGAACAAAAGAACATAGGCACACTGCTTCCAGGAGACCTTCTTTTCCAGGGCTCCCATCGTCATAGTCATGGTGTTGCCGGTGAACAGATCGGCTCCGGCCATAAGCACAAAACTCAGCGCCCCGCCGAATAACAGTCCCATAATCAGCTTGGTATAGGGGGAACCGGCGGCGGAAAGAGTGCCTCCTACGGTAAAGACCAAAATTATGCCAAAGCCGATATAGGCTCCGGCCAGCATGGTGGAGACCAGCGCGCCCAAGGGATGGCGGGAAAAAAGACGGGCCTTTTTCTCCGCTCCCTGGGCCACTGCCGTGAGTGCGTCCTGATACATGGATCCATCCTCCTTTTCAAAAAAGAAAGGGGCACGCCTTTGGCCGGCGTGCCCCTTGAGGGTTTTTCAGTTCAAACCGGCTTGTTTCATGGCGGCCCGGACCACATGCTGGGCCAGGCAGCTGGTGGTCACCGTGCCTACACCGCCGGGAACCGGGGTGAGACGGGCTACCACATCTTCGACGGCGGCCTGATCCACATCGCCGCACAGTTTGCCGTTTTCATCCACATTGATCCCCACATCAATGACCACCTGACCGGGGGAGACATGGTCCCGGGAGATCATTTTGGCCTTGCCGGCGCAGGCCACCAGAATATCGGCCTCCCGGGTGCGGGCGGGGAGATCCTGGGTGCGGGTGTGGCAGATGGTGACGGTGGCGTTTTTGGCCAGCATCATCATGCTGAGGGGCTTGCCCACCACCATGCTCCGACCTACAATGGTCACCCGTTTGCCGGAAAGCTCCACGCCGAAATGGTTAAGAAGCTCCATCACCGCTTCCGGGGTGCAGGGGGGATACCCGGAAGGATCGGCGGCAAACACCTTGGCCAGATTGTCCGGGTTCATGGCGTCCATATCCTTTTCCGGGGAGAGGACATATTTGATGACTCCCTCATCCAGCTGGGAGGGCAGGGGGCGGAACACCAGCACTCCGTGAACACTGTCGTCTGCGTTGAGCTTTTCCAGTTCCTGAATGAAAGAGGGCTGGTCGATGTCCTGGGGCAGCTCTACCACCCGCAGGCCGATGCCCAGACCGGAAAAGCG
>JAHZHY010000223.1:0-4616 GCA_019420045.1 Clostridiales bacterium | reverse complement strand
TGATGGCTCCGGCTTCATAGGACAGATCATCCGGCCGTGCGCCGCAGCGGACAATGGCCATCTGGGGATGCACTCCCGCTTCTTCCAGTTTATTCACCTGCTGGAGCAGCCGCTCTTTCATGGCGGCCACAACTTCTTTGCCTTTCAGCAGTTCAGCCATTTTGCATCCTCCTTATTTACGGATGGAGCCTTTGACGGCTTCCACCACTTGATCGGCCCGGGGCAGCCACTCTTTCAGCATGGCGTCGGCTGCTTCTTCCCACTGGGCGGCAGTTTCCCGGTCCTGCATCAGCTTCGTATTGATGTATACATTCAGGCTGGCGCCATCCAGAGCGGCCCGGCAGAAGGCAGCCCCCACGCCCACATCGGACAGGGCAATGCGGGAACCTTTTTCCGCCAGTTCCTCCAAAAGGGCGATGGCTTTGGTGCAGGCTTCCATAATGCGCAAAGGCACCTGGCAGGCGTCTTTCAGGCATTTTTCCATCACTTCCTGCCGGTGAGCCAGCTCTTCCGGAGTGTTTTTTGGCAGACCATAGGCCTGGGACAGAGGCTCAAAGGCGTCGGCATCGGCCTGTACCAGATTTTGCAGATGGAGACGCAGCTCTTCCCCTTCCTTCAGAATGCGCAGGATGTCTTCTTCCACGGCGGCGTATTTCTTTTTGCCCCGGGTGAGGTTGCAGACCATGCTGCCCAGGGCCACGCCCAGAGCGCCGCACAAAGCGGAAGCACCGCCGCCGCCGGGCACCGGCTGTTTGGTAGAAAGCTGGGTGAGGAATTCCTCGCAGGTCAAATGAAGCATGGCTTCTTCTCCTTTGTTTGATAAGATAAAATAGACCCAAAGTTCAGACAGAGAAAAACGATACAGAAAAACCGTTTTTCCTGCCCCTTGCAAGAATTCAAAAGATAGTTTTGACCACTTTGGGGGCACGCTCAAGTCTGCCCGCAGCCATGGCTGCGGGCAGACCGGCAAAAACCATTAGAACAGGCCGGAGATCTTGCCGGCTTCGTCCACATCGATGTGTTCGGCAGCCGGGACCTTGGGCAGGCCGGGCAGGGTCATGATATCGCCGGTAAGGGCTACGGCAAAACCGGCTCCGGCGGAGATCTTCACATTGCGCACCGTGATCTTGAAGCCCTGGGGACGGCCCTTTTTCTTCTGGTCGTCGGAAAGGGAATATTGGGTCTTGGCCATGCACACCGGCACATGGGCAAATCCCATTTCTTCAATCTGGCGGATCTGCTTTTTGGCAGCGGGGAGAATGTCCACTCCGTCGGCGCCGTAGATGGTTTTGGCAATGGTCTCGATCTTCTGAGCGATGCCCATTTCGTCGGGATAGGTGAACTGGAAGCGGGACAGATCAGCGGTGTCGATGAGCTTGAGCACCTCCTGGGCCAGCTCTTCGCCGCCTTCGCCGCCCTTGGCCCACACCTGGGACAGGGCTACATGGACGCCCATCTCCCGGCACTTCTGCTCCACCAGTTCCAGCTCTTTCTGGGTGTCGGTGGGGAAGGCGTTGATGGCCACTACAGCGGGCAGGTTCCAGACCTTGGTCACATTTTCAATGTGCTTGAGCAGGTTGGGCAGGCCCTTTTCCAGGGCTTCCAGATTTTCTTCGTTCAGATCGGCCTTATCCACGCCGCCGTGGCTCTTTAGGGCCCGGACGGTGGCCACGATGACCACGCAGGAGGGAACGAAGCCCGCCATGCGGCACTTGATGTCCAGGAACTTCTCCGCACCCAGGTCGGCGCCGAAGCCGGCTTCGGTGACGGCGTAATCGCCCAGTTTCAAAGCCATGCGGGTGGCTGTGATGCTGTTGCAGCCGTGGGCGATGTTGGCAAAGGGGCCGCCGTGGATAAAAGCGGGGGTCTTTTCCAGGGTCTGTACCAGGTTGGGCTTGAGGGCGTCCTTCAACAGAGCGGTCATGGCGCCTTCGGCCTTCAGATCGTGGGCGGTGACAGCCTGTCCGGAGTAGGTGTAGCCGATGATGATCCGGCCCAGCCGGGCTTTCAGATCCAGAATGTCGGAGGACAGGCACAGAGCGGCCATGACTTCCGAAGCCACGGTGATGTCGTAGCCATCCTCACGGGGCATGCCGTTGGCTTTACCGCCCAGACCGTCGGTGATGAAGCGGAGCTGCCGGTCGTTCATATCCACGCAGCGGCGCCAGGTGATCCGGCGGGGGTCGATCTGCAGGGCATTGCCCTGGTAGATGTGGTTGTCGATCATGGCGGCCAGCAGGTTGTTGGCAGCGCCGATGGCGTGGAAGTCGCCGGTGAAATGGAGGTTGATGTCCTCCATGGGTACCACCTGGGCATAGCCGCCGCCAGCAGCGCCGCCCTTCACGCCGAACACAGGCCCCAGAGAAGGCTCGCGCAGGGCGATGACCACCTTTTTGCCCATGCGATGAAGCGCATCGCCCAGACCGACGGTGGTAGTGGTTTTGCCTTCACCGGCCGGAGTGGGATTGATGGCGGTGACCAGAATCAGCTTGCCGTTGGGGGTATCCTTATATTTGGTATTCAGAAGGTTGTAATCCACCTTCGCTTTGTATTTTCCGTAATACTCCAGCTCGTCTTCGGTCAGGCCGATGGATGCGGCGATCTGCCCGATGGGAGCCATAGTGGTTGCTTGTGCGATTTCGATGTCGCTTTTGAAAGCCATTGCAGTTTCCTCCTCAAAATCGGATTTGTGTCAGTTGCCGCACAGGACCGGTGCCCTGTGCAAATTGCCTATTTCCACTTTGTATTATATACTATTTTGGGAAGTGACGGAACAAAAAACTCCGTTAAATCACTCACAAATTTACCTTTTTATTTTTAAAGACTGGATCGGGAAGTAAAATTTGAGAGGTTTGCATAAAAAAGGATCCTTAGCATTATATGATTTCACGAAGAAAAAAGGGGAATTGGCAGGGAAGAAGCCGGACGGTTTCGGGAAAAGACAAAATAAACAAAAATGACGAAAAAAATTCGGCGAATCGGCAAATTGACGAAAAAATAACGGAAAAGCAAAAGGAAAATATTTAAAAGCCGTACAAACTTTGGACATAAATGCCAGGTATACTAAAACCATCGACAGGAAAGCCAGCCAATGGCTTTTACATAGAGACTACGGTAAGGAAAGGAGGCGAGGCCGTGTAGAAGAAGGGTTAGAAAGCAAACACCATCCACAAAGATAATTCCTCTTACAAACATAAATCAATTCCATTGCGTGAAAGCATGGAAAGCGCAGCCTGATTGCGCTATATAAATAAAATACCACTGTCTGTTCGCCGGTATTCCGTCTAATCAATCCTGCGGGGTCCCCGGAAAAAGGAAGTTTTTCCGGGGTGAAACAGTCCGGCGAGCGAGACAGATCAAAAAAGGAAGCAGTCCGGCTAGTTGGTAGCACGGGCTTTTTTGTTGCCGGGCCGGGCGGCGAGCCGCCGCAGGCATCCTCTCCCCGGCTTGTTGGGCCGCAAGCCTGGGTGCTCCGGCTCCGCCGGAGGGAACCAGGGTGAAACAGTCCGGCGAGCGAGACAGATCAAAAAAGGAAGCAGTCCGGCTGAATGTCAGCACGGGCTTTTTTTGTTGCCTGTTTTTATTGTCTGTATAAAAAATGCTTGCTCGTGACCCGGCGTCATGATTTATACTGCATGCAGGAGGTGGGAGAATGAAAATGGAAAAAGCCATTCCCACAGGGTATATGACAGTGGGACAGGTGGCAAGAAAAATGGATGTGACTGTGCGCACCTTGCAGCACTATGACCGGGAGGGAGTTTTGTCGCCTACCGCCATCAGTGCCGGAGGCCGCCGGCTCTATACAGACAAAGACATCGTGCTGCTGCACCAGATCCTGGCCATGCGGCATTTGGGGTTTTCCTTAAAAGATATCAAAGACCGATTGCCGAAGCTGGAAACACCGGAGCAGGTGGCCTGTGCTTTGGAGGAGCAAGCGGGGGAGATTGAGCAAAAGATCCGCAGCCTCAGCCAGGCGTTTCAGGAAATCCAGGCCCTGCGCCAGGAAGTGCTGCAAATGGGCAAAGTAGATTTTGCAAAATACGCCGATATTGTGGTCAACCTTCAAATGGGAAATGAGTTTTATTGGCTCATCAAGCATTTTGATCAGGATACATTGGGGCATATCCGCAATCGTTTTGATCAGAAAAGTGGGCTGGAATTTATCCAAACCTTCCTTACTCTCCAAGAACGGGCGGTGAAGCTGGGAAAACAGGGGGTCTCGCCCCAAAGCCCGGAAGGTCAGGATTTTGCCAGAGAATATTGGGATATGATCACCAGATTTACCGGTGGGGACTGGAGTCTTTTGCCCAAGCTGGAACAGATGGGACATCTGGAAGGGACCGATCCGGCCTGGAAGGAACGGCAGGAGCGAGCCAATGAATTTGTGGGACCGGCGCTGGAAGCTTATTTTTCTGCCTTGGGTGTAGACCCCTTTGCACAAACAGGAGAAAAATCATGAAGGCCATCCAGGTGGAAAAGCTGCGGAAAAGCTATGGGGCCCATGAGATACTTCGGGGGTTGGATCTGACGGTGGAGCAGGGGGAAGCTTTTGCTCTGCTGGGGGTGAATGGCGCCGGAAAAACCACGGCTTTGGAGTGCATCCAGGGTCTGCGTTC
>JAHZHY010000222.1:7793-13616 GCA_019420045.1 Clostridiales bacterium | reverse complement strand
AGGCGGGCTGCCTGCACCGTGTCCTCCGCCCGGTGGCCCCGGCCGGAAAGACGCAGCACTTCATCGTCCATGGACTGGGCCCCCAGCTCGATGGTCTGGACGCCGTATTTTTTCAAAAGAGCCAGCCCTTCCTCTGTGATGCAGTCGGGCCGGGTGGACACCCGCACCCCCTGGGCCTGCCCCTGCTGCACATATGGAAAAGCCGCCTCCAGGTACTCTTCCTGTAAGGCGGCGGGTATGGCGGTGAAGCTGCCTCCATAAAAGGCGATCTGGGGGTTCTTCCCCAAGCGGAGCCCCTCCTTTAAGATACGCTCCACTTCCCGGCCAGTGGGGGCTTTCTGCCCGGTGATGGCCTTTTGGTCGCAGAACACGCACTGGTGGGGACAGCCCACATGGGGAATGAACACCGGCAGGATGTGCTTTGTCACTGCCCCATCAGCTCCAGCGCCTGCCGGGCCGCCTCCTGCTCCGCTTCCTTCTTGCTCCGCCCTTCCCCTTGGGCGATCACATTGGAATTGATCAAAAGCTCGATGAGAAAACGCTTGTCATGATCCGGCCCGCTTTCGCCCTTGAGCCGGTAAGTCAGGGTCTCCTCCCGGTTCTTCTGCACGATCTCCTGGAGGGCCGTCTTATAATCCAGAGGGTGCCGGGTGTGGGACACCGTCTCGGCCTTTTCCTTGATGTAGTCCAGGATGAACCCCTTGGCCGCTTCCATGCCGCCATCCAGGTAGATGGCCGCCAGCATGGCCTCCACTGCATCGGCCAGCACCGAGGGCCGCTTCCGTCCCCCGCCGCTCTCTTCTCCGTGACCCAAAAGCAAGTGCTCTCCCAGGTTCAGACGCTGGGCATATTCATACAGCGACTTCTCGCACACGATGGACGCACGCAGCTTGGTCAGCTCCCCCTCCGGCATATGCCGGAAGTGACTATAAATATATTCCGCACAGATGAAGCCCAGCACCGCGTCTCCCAAAAATTCCAGCCGCTCATTGCTGCGCACGCCCTTCTCCCGGTTCTCGTTGGCATAGGAGCTGTGGGTCAGCGCGTTCTGCCGCAGCTGATCGTTGTGAAACCGATATCCCAGCTTGAGCTGTGTTGCCATGGATTCTCCCTCCTTCTTCCCTTCCAGCAGAAAAGGGCCGGGACACAGATGCCCCACGCCCCTTTCTTCCGGTTTGCTCGATTATTCCTCGACCCGCTCTTTGATGAAATTCACCACATCGCCTACGGTCTTAACATTCTCCAGGGTGTTGTCCTCCACCTGGCCCAGTTCAAAAGCCTCTTCCACGCTCATGATGAGCTCCACCAGATCCAGGGAATCGGCGCCCAGGTCGCCCACAAATGTGGTCTCCTCGGTGATCTCGTCCTGATCCACCCCGAACTGCTGGGCGATGATGCCCTTCAGCTTCTCCAGTACCATCTTTGCCACCTCCTGCTTATCGAGATTTTCTATTGATCTCATTATATGCTTTTTCCCCGGCGAGAGCCTGCCCCCGCCGTACAGTCAGTGATTATAGCAAACCCCTAAAGCCTTGTAAAGTGGCAGTTTCAATTTTTTCCCGGGGCCGATACCGTCATGTGCTCGATATTCTCGGTGATGTCCTGGATGATGCCGCTTTCGGCGTACTGCACCGCCTGGCGGATGGCGCTCTTGAAGGCCCGGGGATCGCTGGAGCCGTGGGCCTTGATCACCGGCTTGGCAATGCCCAGAAGGGGTGCGCCGCCCACTTCCTTATAGTCCATCTTCTTTTTCAGCGCACCCAGCCCGTTCTTTACCAGAAGAGCCGCCAGCTTGGTGCCCAGGTTTTTGAAGAAGATCTTTTTCAGCTCGCCTACAAAATACAGCCCCACGCCCTCATAGGTCTTGAGCAGCACATTGCCGGTAAAGCCGTCGCACAGGATCACATCAGCCATGCCGAAAGGCACATCCCGACCTTCGATGTTGCCGACGAAGTTGAGCCGGCCCGCTTCCCCGGCCTGTTTCAGAAGACCGTAGGTCTCTTTGATCATGGGAGTGCCTTTGCTCTCCTCGGCGCCGTTGTTGATCAGGCCGATGCGGGGCGAGGCGATCTTCATCTGCTTCTGGCAGTAGAAGGAACCCATATAGGCAAACTGCAGCAGATATTCCGGGGTGCATTCCACATTGGCCCCGCAGTCGATGAGCAGCGCGCCCCCCTTGTCGGTGGGCAGAATGGGGGCCAACGCCGCACGGCGGATGCCCCGGATGCGCTTGACATACATGGTGGAGCCCACCAGCACTGCACCGGTATTGCCCCCGGAGACCATGGCGTCCCCTTTGCCCTCGCCCAGCAGGCGCAGAGCTACGCCCAGGGAGGAATCTTTCTTCTCCTTGGTGACGCTCATGGGGCTGTCACACATATCAATGACTTCCGGGGCGTTGACCACTTCGATCTTCCCCGCCACATCATCGCTCTTCACTTTTTCCAAACAGGACAGAATGGCTTTCTCCTGTCCCACCAGCACGATCTCCACGCCCAGTTCCCGGGCGGCCAGCACGCTGCCTTCCACCGTGCTCTGAGGGGCGTTGTCACCGCCCATGGCGTCTACAATGATCTTCATTCCGTTGTCCCCTCCATTACCGTGTTCCGATATGCTTCGATTTGTTCCAGAGAGCGGCGGGAGATCTCCATATACCGCTCCCGCTTGCCCTTGACCCTTCTGTCCAGCCCGTCGATCAGGCCGAAGTTGATGTTCATGGGCTGAAAATTCTTGCCTTCATAACAGCTGATGTGCCGGCAGAGGGCACCGATGGCCGTCTGGGTGGAAAACTCCACCATTGGCAGGCCCAGCATGCTCCGGGCCATATTCAGCCCGCAGGCAAAGCCGGAGGCGGTGGATTCCACATACCCTTCCACCCCGGTCATCTGCCCGGCAAACATCACCCGGGGATCTTTTTTCGCCCGGTAAAATTCATCCAGCACCCGGGGCGAGCACAGATAGCTGTTGCGGTGCATCACTCCATACCGGAGGAATTCCGCCTTTTCCAGTCCCGGGATCATGGAAAACACCCGCTTCTGCTCGGGGAAACGAAGATGGGTCTGGAAACCCACCAGGTTGTACATGGTGCCCTGGCTGTTTTCCCGCCGCAGCTGCACCACGGCATAAGGCTCCTTCCCCGTCTTGGGGTCGGGCAGGCCGATGGGCTTGAGAGGACCGAAACGCAAGGTGTCCTCTCCCCGCCGTGCCATCACTTCCACCGGCATACAGCCTTCAAAGACCCGCTTGTCCTCAAAGCCGTGGACCGGGGCTTCCTCGGCCTGGCACAGCTCCCGCCAGAATGCCAGGTACTGCTCTTTGTCCATGGGGCAGTTGATGTAGTCCATGCCGGTGCCCTTGCCGTAGCGGGAGGCAAAATAGGCCTTGTCCATATCAAGACTTGCTCCCGAAACGATGGGGGCCGCGGCGTCATAGAAACTGAGGGCCTCTTCCTCCCCCAGCCACTCCATCATATGCTGGGCCAGGGGGCCTTCGGTGAGCGGACCGGTGGCCACGATCACATGACCGCTTTCCGGGATGGCATCCACCCGCTCTTCTTCAATGTGCACCCGGGGATGCTGCCGCAGCCGCTGGGTCACCAGATGGGAAAAGGCCTGCCGGTCCACCGCCAGCGCCCCTCCCGCATCCACCTGGGTGGCGTCAGCACAGGCCACGATCAGGCTGCCCAGCCGCCGCAGCTCTTCTTTCAAAAGACCTGCAGCATTGGTCAGCTCCCCCGAGCGGAAGGAGTTGGAGCACACCAGCTCGGCAAAAGTATCCATTTTGTGGGCCGGGCTTTTCTGCCGGGGCTTCATCTCCAGCAGCCGTACTTCGATCCCACGGCAGGCCAGCTGCCAGGCGGCTTCACTACCAGCCAGGCCCGCTCCGATCACTGTGGCTTGCATCATTCTTTGTTTTCCTCTTCCGCTTCCGGCTTTTCTGCCGCTTTTTTCGCAGCTGTTTTCCGGGTGGTTTTCTTCTTTGGGGTTTCTTCCCCTTCACCGGCGGCCTTTTTGGTGCTCTTCCGGGTGGTCTTTTTGGGCTTTTCCTCCCCGGCTTCCTCCTTGCTCTTGGCAGCCTTGGTGGTTTTCGTAGTCTTTTTGGCCTTGGTAGTCTGTGCGGTCTCCGGAGTATCCGCTGCATTTTCAACAGCCGTCACCACGGCCTGTTCCGCCGCCGGGGCTTCCTCGTCCTTCTTCTTGCTCTTCCGCTGGGGCAGGTCTTCTTCATAGCCGCACCCCGGCTTATAGCACACATACTTTTTCTCTGCCTTGGTATAGCGCTTATAGAGAGGCTCGCCGCAGTTGGGGCATTTTTTGTTGGTGGGCTTATCCCAGGTCATAAAGGTACAGGTGGGATTTTTCTCGCAGCCGTAGTAGTAATAACCGCTGCGGGACTTTTTCTTCACCACCTTGGCCCCGCACAGGGGACACAGCACGCCGGTGTCCTCGGTGATGGGCTTGGTGTTTTTGCACTCGGGATAACCGGGGCAGGCCAGGAACTTGCCGAACCGGCCGGATTTGATGACCATCTTCCGGCCGCACAGCTCACAGACCACATCGGTTTCCTCGTCCTTGATCTTGATGCGCTTTTTCTCCAGGTCTTTTTCCGCCTTCTCCAGCTCGCCGGAGAAACCGGTGTAGAACTTGCGCAGGATATCCACATAGTTGGTGTTTCCCTGTTCCACTTCGTCCAGCTGCCGCTCCATACCGGCGGTGAACTTGATGTCGATTACATCGTGGAACTTGTCGATCATCAGATCGGTGACCGCCTCACCCAGCGGGGTGGGACGCAGGGCCTTGCCCTCTTTCACCACATAATCCCGGCCCAGAACCACCGAAATGGTGGGGGCGTAGGTGCTGGGACGGCCGATGCCCTTTTCCTCCATGGTGCGGATGAGGGAGGCTTCGGTATACCGGGCCGGCGGCTGGGTGAAGTGCTGCTTGGGCTCGGTCTTTTTGTGCTTGGGCTCGTCGCCCTCTCTGAGGGGCGGCAAAGGCGCCAGCTCGTCGTCGCTGCGCACTTCATCCAGTCCCTCTTCGTACAGGGCCAGGAAGCCGGGGAATGCCACTGTCTGGCCGGTGGCCCGGAAAATATAGCCGCCACATCCAATGTCCACCGATGTGGTGTCCATCATGGCATCGGTCATCTGGCTTGCGGTGAACCGGGACCAGATCAGCTTATACAGCTTATACTGGTCGGCAGACAAACTGCTGCGGATGCTCTCCGGGTCCAGCAGAGGATTGGTGGGACGCACCGCTTCGTGGGCGTCCTGGGCGTTCTTCTTGGTCTTGTAATGCCGGGGTTTGGCGGGGAGATAGTCATTGCCAAACCGGCCGCCGATGTAATCCCGGGCGGCGGCCAGGGCGTCATCGGAGACGCGGAGGGAGTCGGTACGCATATAGGTGATCAGGCCGGTGAGCCCCTGTCCCTCGATGGACACGCCTTCATACAGCTCCTGGGCCACCATCATGGTGCGCTTGGCCGTCATGGACAGCTTCCGGGAAGCCTCCTGCTGCAAGGTGGAGGTGATGAACGGGGGCGCAGGCGTCCGCTTCTTTTTGGCCTTCTTCACCTTTTCCACCCGGTAGCCCGCCCCGTCGATGGCGGAGAGCACCTTTTCGGTCTCCTCCTGGCTGGAAAGCTCCATTTTGCCCTCTGCCGTTCCATAGAAACCGGCGGTGAAATTCTTCCGCCCGGCGGTGAGGGTCACATCAATGGACCAATATTCCTTAGGCACAAAAGCCTGGATCTCCCGCTCCCGGTCCACGATCAGACGGGTGACCGCTGACTGGACTCGGCCGGCCGACAGCCCGGCCCGCACCT
>JAHZHY010000222.1:4837-7783 GCA_019420045.1 Clostridiales bacterium | reverse complement strand
GAGAGAGCTGATAGCCCACGATCCGGTCCAGAATCCGACGGCCCTGCTGTGCATCTACCAGATTCATATCGATGTCCCGGGGGTTTTCCACCCCGGCCAGCACCGCTTTTTTCGTAATTTCGTTGAAGGTGACCCGCTTTGTTTTGCTGTCGGGCAGATGGAGCATCTCCTTGAGATGCCAGGAAATCGCTTCCCCTTCCCGGTCCGGGTCGGTGGCCAGGTAGACGAAATCGCTTTCCTCCGCCGCTTTTTTCAGCTCGTCGATGATCTTGTCCTTGCCCTCGATGGGCTCATATTGGGGGGTAAAGTCCCCGTCGATGTCGACGCCCATCTTCTTTTTGGGCAGATCCCGCAAATGCCCCATGGACGCCTTGACCACATAGTCAGGCCCCAGGTATTTGCCGATGGTCTTCGCCTTGGCCGGCGATTCCACGATGAGTAATTTTGACATTGCGTTCCTCCCGGCGGCTCCTGCTGCGGGCCGCCCATTTCTTTGGCCTTCTCCATTTGGGAGCAAGGCCCATCTATCTACAATATGATACTATGGTTTTCATATGATTTCAAAATATTTCGCGCCCCGCTCCCGCACCACGCCCCGGATTTGAAGCATGGTCAGGCTGGTGAGCACTTCCCCTGTGGCAAGACCGGTGTTCTGACAGATCACATCGATGTGGGTCAGGCCGTCCATGCTGTCCACAATGAGCTTTTCCCGGCCGGTCAGTCCTGCCGGCGCCGGTTTGCTCTTGCTGGAAGCAAGCTGGGGCATCTCCTGCTCAGGCTCTTTCTCCTGGTGTTTCTCTTCCAGCCCCATCACGAGTCCGGGAAAGCGCCCGGCATATTCTTCACAGATCTCCACCGGGTTTGTACACAAAATGGCCCCTGAACGGATGAGCTGATTGCTGCCTTCGTACTCCGGCCTGTCGATGGAGCCGGGAACGGCGAAAACATCCCTCTCCTGTTCCAGCGCGGTAGCCGCGGTAATCAGGCTGCCGCTTTTCCTGGCCGCTTCCACCACCAGCACCCCAAGGCTCAGGCCGGAGATGATCCGGTTGCGCCGGGGAAAATAGCCGGGATAGCTCCGACGGCCGGGAGGATACTCGCTGAGCACGGCGCCCTCTTTCTCCAGAATCCGCCGCAGCAATCCGTTGTGGGAGGCAGGATAACACTGGTCGATGGCTGTGCCCAGCACAGCCACTGTGGGAGTGGGACCTTCCAGCGCCCCTTGATGGGCCGCTCCATCCACCCCCTGAGCCAGCCCGGAAACGATGAGAAAGCCATGGGCCGACAGCACCCGGGCAAAATGGCAGGCGGTTTCCAGCCCCAAAGGGCTGGCCTTGCGCCTTCCCACAATGGCCAAAACCGGCATCTTTCCCCATTTTGGCATAGTGCCCCGCAGATAGAGCACCGCCGGCGGATCGTAGATCTGCCGCAGCATTTCCGGGTATCCGTCCTCTTCAAAACAGATGGCCCGGGCTCCTGCCTTTTGGCAGCTTTCCAGCACCTGCTCCGCTTTCTCCCAGACGGCTTTGGCCCCCTGCTCCCGCTCCCGGGGTGTGAAAAAGGGATCGCCCTCTTGCAAAGCACGGCAGACTCTCAATGCTCCTCCGAAATGTTCCCGGGCCTCCAGAATACGGCGGGTGGGCAGTCTGGCCTCTTCCCGCAGCCAGATATGGGCCAGCACAGCTTCCATGGTCTTTCCTCCTCATGGCCTAACGGCGCATCTCCCACATACACAAAGCGGCCGCCACTCCGGCATTGAGGGACTCAGCCCCCTGGATGGGGATGATCACCTGGCCCCGGCTGTGCTCCAGAAGCTCCGCACTGACGCCGTGAGCCTCGTTGCCAATGGCCACCGCCGCCCCTTTCAGATCCACCTGCCGGATGTCCCGGGCACTTTCGCTCAAGGCGGCGGCGTACAGGGGAATATTCCTTTCCTCCAGCACCTGCCAAAGCTCTGGCCGGGACAGGCGGAACACCTTGCACCGGAACACCGAGCCCATGGTGGAGCGAACCACCTTGGGGTTATACAGCTCGGCGCAGTTTCCCGTCAGCACCACCGGCAGGGAAAAAGCCTCAGCGGTACGCAGAATGGTGCCCACATTCCCCGGGTCCCGCACATCTTCCAGCACCAGGCAGGCTCCTTCCGGCAGATCCTTCCGGGGGGCGGGAATGCGGCAGACAAACAGCACGCCCTGGGGACTTTCCACGCCGCTCATCTGGGCCATGAGAAAGGGCGGCACCAAAAAGGTGGGCACGCCTCTGTCCCTCTGCTGCTCCAACGGCAGGTCCCGGCTGAGAAAAACCTGAACCACTTCCACTCCCGCCGCCAGGGCCTCCCCCAGCAGCTTTTCCCCTTCGCAGCAGAAGAGCCCTTCCTTTTCCCGTGTCCGTTTGCTGTCCATCAGGCGGCAGACCCGGCGGATGCGGGGATTGTCCCGGCTGGTTATCTCTTCCATAGTTACCCCAATTTCTTGATATCGTCGTTGGCGCCGATGACCACCAGGGCATCTCCCCGGCGGATCACATAATCCGGCTCGGGAGAAACATGGATGGTCTCGCCGTTGTGGGTCTTGACCGCCAAGATGTTGATGCCGTAACGGGCCCGCACATCGATCTGACGGATGCTCTTGCCGCCCCACCGGTCGGGGGCCGCCACTTCCACAATGGAATAATCCTCGGAAATATCGATATAGTCGATGATGTTGTTGGATGCTACCATCTGGGCGAACCGGGCGCCCATATCGGCCTCGGGGAAGACGATCCGGTCGGCGCCGATGCGTTTGAGCACTTTAACATGCAGATCGTCGTTGCCTTTGGCAATGACATTCTTCACCCCCAGCTCCTTGAGCATCAGGGTGATGAGGATGTTGTCCTGGATGTTGTCGGCAAAGGCCACCACCGCATGATCGAAATTCCGCACACCGATGGATTTGAGCACCTGCTCAT
>JAHZHY010000222.1:0-4827 GCA_019420045.1 Clostridiales bacterium | reverse complement strand
CCGGGCGTCGGCGGTGATGACATGGCTCACCGAGTCGGACACCCGGTGCACCGCTTCTTCGTCCTTGTCCACCGCCAGCACTTCATGGCCCAGGCGGTACAGTTCCCTGGCCAGGGTCATGCCGAAACGCCCCAGGCCGATGACCACAAACGATTCCATCTTGTTTCCTCCTTTAGCCGATCATCACCCGTGCTTCGGGGTATTTGATCTTGGCGTCCTTTTTGCCGCGCATCATGGCGGCCATGCCGATGGTGATGATACCCACCCGTCCCATATACATCAGCGCCACCAGCACCAAAAGCGAGGGGGTGGAAAGCTCCGGGGTGATGCCCAATGTGAGCCCCACCGTACCGAAAGCCGAAGTACATTCAAAGAGGGCCGCGCTGAGGGTGACTCCGTCAAAGGCCGACAGCAAAAAGGTACCGACGGCCACCGAGCAGATGCCCAGCAGGAACACCGACAAAGCATCCATCACCAGCTTATAGGAAATGGACCGGCCGCCCACGGTGGTCTGGTAAGTGCCCCGCAAAGAGGACAGCGCCGCCATCAGCAGCACGGCCAGCGTCACCGTCTTGACACCGCCTGCCGTACTGCCGGGGGAACCGCCCACAAACATCAGCGCCACACTCATGGCCTTGGAGGCCCCGGTGAGATAGGCCTGGTTCAGCTGGGCAAAGCCCGCCGTACGGGTGGTGGTGGATTGGAAAAAGGCGGACAGCAGCCGGCCGAAAAAGCCCTGATTGCCCATGGTCTGGGGATTTTCGTATTCTGCAATGAAGAAGAATACTGTGCCCAGCAGCAACAGCAGGGCGGTGGAGCGTAGCACGATCTTGCTCTGGGTGTGGAGCCGGCCCTTGTTGTCCCGGGCCGAATAGATATCGCTCCAGACGAAAAAGCCCAGGCCGCCCAGAATGATCAACAGGCTGATGGTCACCGTCACCACGAAATCCCCGGTATAGCCGCCCAGGGAAATATAGGCGCCCTGGTCGCCCAGAATATCAAACCCGGCATTGCAGAAGGCCGAGACCGAGTGAAAGATCCCTCGGCTGATTCCGCCCAGGATTCCATAGTCCCGGGCAAAGCGCACCGACAGAATCAGCGCTCCCATGCCTTCAAACAGCAGCGTGCCGTAAAGCACCCGCTTCACCAGACGCACCATGCCGGAAAGCCCGTCCATATTCAGCGAGGTGCTCACCAGCCGCCGCTCCCGCAAAGAGATCTTCCGCCGCAGCAGCAGGGACAGGGCGATGGCAATGGTCATAAATCCCAGCCCGCCGGTCTGAATCAGGCAGAGAATGACCGCCTGACCAAAGGGGCTCCAGAACAGATAGGTATCTTCCACAATAAGTCCTGTGACACAGGTGGCCGAAGTGGCGGTGAACAGCGCGGTGACCGCACCGGCGCTTTCCCCGCTGCGGGTGGCAAAGGGCAGCATCAGCAGCAGGGTGCCGATCAAGATTACGGCGGCAAACCCCACGGCCATCACCCGCACCGGCGCGGCCCGGCGCACCGCGGCGTTGCGCCGCTGAAGGCTTTTCAGATGCTTTCTGCCAAAACGCTTTAGCTTGCTTTTGAATGACTGCATATTGGTCTCCCTCCGGGACCTGCGTCCCGTCGATCCTTTGGACTTTTCCCAAAATCCGGCTTTCTGGAAAAGCGCAGACAGACCTGACGCCATTGGCGTCAGGCCCGCTTGCGCTCTTCACCCAAAAGGGAAAGAAAGGTTTCTTCCTGTTTTCCCCCGGCGAAAGCCCCGTTTTTTTAATACAGCTTGGCGCCGGCGGGGATATGGCTGTCCACCATCAGGCAGTGGAGCTTCTCCACGCCATTTTCATGGTGAACTGCCGAAATGATCATACCGCAGGAATCAATGCCCATCATCTTGCGAGGGGGCAGGTTGGTGATGGCGATCAAAGTCTTGCCCACCAGTTCCTCCGGCTCATAGGTATCGTGAATGCCGCTGAGGATCACCCGGTCTTCTCCCGAGCCATCGTCCAGCACAAACTTCAGCAGCTTCTTGCTCTTGGGCACCGCAGTGCATTCCTTTACCTTCACCGCCCGGAAATCCGACTTGGCGAAGGTTTCAAAGTCCACAAAATCGGCAAACAGAGGCTCCACTTCCACCTGGGAGAAATCGATCTCCTCCACCTTCTGCTCTACTGCGGGAGCAGCAGCGGCGGGCTCCTCTTCCTTCTTCTGAGAATCGTTCTTGTTGTCCAGCGGCTTCATGGTCGGGAAGAGCAGCACATCCCGGATGCTGGCGGAATCGGTGAGCAGCATCACCAGCCGGTCCAGGCCAAAGCCCAGGCCGCCGGTGGGAGCCAGACCATATTCCAAAGCGTTGATATAATCGTAGTCCACCTGGCTGGTGTCCTTGGGGTTGGCTGCTTTCCGCAGGGTCACCTGCTTTTCGAAGCGCTCCTTCTGATCGATGGGATCGTTCAGCTCGCTGAAGGCGTTGCCGAATTCCATGGCGTTGATGAAATACTCAAACCGCTCGGTGAAGGCCGGCTCGTCCTTCTTCCGCTTGGCCAGGGGGCTGTTTTCCACAGGATAGTCGTAGATGAAGGTGGGCTGGATCAGCTTCTCTTCCACAAAGGCGTCGAACAGCTCCACCAGCACAGCGCCCTTGGTGGCGTTGGCGGGCACCGGCACATTCTTCTCCTTTGCGGCCTTCCGGGCGTCCTCATCGGTCTCCCAGGTATAGTAGTCGCAGCCGGAATACTTCTTCACCGCTTCCACCATGGTCAGCCGCTCCCAATGGCTCATGTCAATGGTCTGACCCATGTAGGGGATAGTCAGGCTGCCGCAGACGGTCTTGGCCAGGTGCTTATACAGATCTTCCACCAGGTCCATCATGCCCTTGTAATCGGTGAAGGCCTGGTACAGCTCGATGCTGGTGAATTCCGGGTTGTGCTTTGTGTCCATGCCTTCGTTGCGGAAGATACGGCCCACTTCATACACCCGGTCAAACCCGCCCACGATGAGCCGCTTGAGGGCCAGCTCGGTTTCGATGCGCAGGTACATATCCATATCCAGTGTGTTGTGATGGGTGACGAAAGGACGGGCGGAAGCGCCGATCTCCAAAGGCAGCAGAATGGGGGTGTCCACCTCCAGGAAGCCCTGGCCGTCCAGGTAAGCGCGGATCTCCCGCAGGATCTGGCTGCGCTTGATGAAGGTGTCCTTCACCTCGGGATTGACGATGAGATCCACATACCGCTGGCGGTAGCGCAGGTCGGTATCCTTCAGGCCATGCCACTTTTCCGGCAGAGGACGCAGGCTCTTGGACAGCAGCTGGATCTTCTCCACCTTGATGCTGATCTCGCCCATTTTGGTGCGGAAGATTTCACCTTCCACGCCTACCACATCGCCGATGTCAAACTTTTTGAAGGCGGCATATTCTTCTTCGCCCACATTGTCCCGACGGACATAGAGCTGGATATCTCCGGTGGAATCCCGCAGATCGGCAAAGCTGGCTTTGCCCATCAGCCGCTTGCTCATCAAACGGCCGCCCAGGCGGACGACCTTGCCGGTCTCCTCCTCATTGGCGATGCCGGCAAACTCTTCCTTGATGTGGGCGGCGTAATGGTCCACAGGGTACTTGGTGATGGCAAAGGGGTTCTTGTCCTCCTTCTGCAAAGCGGCCAGCTTGTCCCGGCGGATGCGCAGCAGTTCCCCCATTTCCTGCTGAGCGGCCTGCTCTGCCGCCACAGCGCTCTTTTCTTCCTTCATAATCTTCCTCCATATCAAAAGACAGCCGCAGCCATTTCCGCTGCAGCCGTTTTTTCTTCCTTTTTACCGATCGATGGCCACGATCCGATAGGTAATGGCGCCGTCGGGAGCTTCCACTACCACGGTATCGCCCACGCCATGGCCATAAAGAGCCTTGCCCAGCGGAGACTCATCGGAGATGCGGCCCTGGACAGGGTTGGCCTCCTGAGAGCCCACGATGGCATATTCCTCAGGCTCATCCTCAAAGCCTTCTTCCACCACGGTGACCCGGGTTCCCATGCTCACATGCTGGGTGGTGATGGAGTCCTCGTTGATGATCACCGCGCCGGCGATCACATTCTCCAGCTCGGCGATGCGGGAATACAGCTTGCCCTGTTCGTTTTTGGCTTCGTCGTATTCACTGTTCTCCGAAAGGTCGCCGAAAGAACGGGCTTCCTTGATCTGCTCGGCCACTTCTTTCTCCCGGACGGTCTTCAAATATTCCAGCTCATCTTTGATCTCTTTGAGCCTTTCTTCGGTCAGCATAAATTGCTTTTGCATAGTTTCCTCCCCTTTGCCCCTGGAAATGGGCATAGATATTCAGGATAATACTTCACATTATATGGTGCTCGTTCCCATGTGTCAAGCGTGGTTTTCCCCAGGATGGGGGAAAGAGGCCTGGGTTTCCCCCTCCTGGCTGCCTTCTGCTCCCAGATCTTCCGGACGGCACAGGCCGCTTTCCAGCAGCATGGCGGCATACAAAGTATCCCCCATCCGAGGCGGTTTTTGCTCCCTGGCCCACTGGGGGGATACAAACCGTAACCCCGGCCAGCCGCCGGGGGCCAGCATCAGCAGATCCTCCCCTGTCTCCCCTTTCTCTCCCGGCTGGGGAAAACGGATGCGCAGGCAGGGGTATTCCGGCGGGGCACTTTGCTGGGGGGCAATGCCGAACTGTTCATACAACGCCTCCTCCAGCTCCTGCTGTCCCACTTTGACGCTCACCGACAGATACCGCACCTTTCCCCCTAAGATTCTGGCGCAGCGCACCACATCCCGGTCACACCGGGCGGCCTCCAGACGGCAGAAGGCCTGCTCCAAAGGAATCCCCCGGCTGTG
>JAHZHY010000221.1 GCA_019420045.1 Clostridiales bacterium | reverse complement strand
AAAAAAGAGCCGGTTCTTGTCAATCCCTTTATTCATCTCAGTGTGGTGGCCATGGTGTATTTTGTCACACTGCTGGTGGAGAAGAAAAGGTATGGCGGTTAATATGGAGAATGTGATTCGGAATAAGCGAAAAGAAAAGGGCATCTCTCAGGAGGAATTGGCCAAACGGTGCGGAGTATCCCGCCAGACCATCAACGCCATTGAAAATGACAAATACGACCCCACATTGTCATTGGCATTCCGCCTGGCCTGGGAATTGGGGTTGACAGTGGATGAATTGTTTACACCTAAAAAATCCTGAAACATTTCCATATAAAAATGGCGTGACCGAAGTCACGCCATTTTTGCATATATCCGGTTATTGCTGTCCGGCATCCGATCCAGAAGCGGCGGGAGAGACGGGAGTGACGCTTTCCAGCACCTGAAGGGTGGGAGCCACATTGTGCTGCTTATAGGTGCTCCAGATCACCGAAAAACCGCCGGCGGCCATGAAGAGGTAGCCATAGGCCATATCAGCTATGACTGCCCGGCGGAATTCATCGTATTCCATAAAGGTGGGGATGGACTGATAGGCTTGGAGGAAGGTGATGGGGAAATCGGTGCGGAAAATGTCGTAGATCTCCCAGGCGATGGCCACCTGTTCGCCCACATAGAGCGTAGCCGCTGACAGCACCACGCAGAAAAGGATGCCTGGCACATTCAGTTTGCCGCCAAAGAGGGAGAATCCTTTGAAGGTGCAGACGATCATAATCAGCCCCACAATGGCGGCGATATACCCTAGATGATACACCAGGACCCAGATGGTCCCGCCCAGAAGAGAGCCTAAAAGAGCACCCACGGCGCCGGAGAGGAAATTGCCCCGGCGCTTTTTCATTGCCCCTGCTTTTTCAGCGATCTGTCGGGCTGCGGTTTCCTGACAAGCCTGGCACAGAAGCAGGGGATTGCTGTTTGCAAGACAGGAGGAAACCCCCTCCGGATTGCCGCATTTCTGACAGCAATTCACAAGCTGGGCGCTTTGCAGGCTCATGCACAGAACATCGATGAATTCATCCATCTGCTGTATATAGGTCTTTATCTGAGGGGCAAAACGACACTGGAAGGAAATCTTCACCTGATAGCCATCCGCAGAGAAATCGGTCAGGTATTTATAATCGGGCTGCAAATTTCCCAGGATGCTGGACAGAGTCGGGGAGGGCCGTCCGTCGGTTTGACCCACCGACAGCGTGATGATGTGCGTGGGGCGGCCGGAAGGATTCTGGGCAATGGTGAAATAGTAGCCCTGCCGGCTGCCGTAAAGCAGGTTGGTTTTGTCGTCCCAGGTAAAATTGTGTTTTTGGGCAAAATCCCGCAAGGGTTTTGGCAGTTTCATATGGAATACCTCTTGCTTTTCGGTATTATTCTTTTGATCCTTTCACTTTTTTCCAATAGGCCTCCGTTTGTTGCTCCATCTTGTTGGGACCAGGAGTGTAATAATGGGCGTTTTTGAGGGAATCGGGAAGGTATTGCTGGGTCACATAGTGGTAGGGATAGTCATGGGGGAAGCGATAACCTGTACCGTGCCCCAGTTTTTGTGCTCCCTGGTAATGGGCGTCCCGCAGGTGTTCCGGCGGATCATAGGCGTTCTTTTCGGCATCGCTCCAAGCGGCAGCGATGCCCGAAGAGACCGAGTTGGATTTGGGTGCGGTGGCAATGACCAGAGCGGCCTGAGCCAGAGGCAGTTTGG
>JAHZHY010000022.1 GCA_019420045.1 Clostridiales bacterium | reverse complement strand
GCTCCGGTATGTGACAGCGGGATGCGGCGAATCTACGGCAAGCCAAAGCGGCTTTTCGTCCAAAGGGCAACTCCCCGTCCCTTCGGCACTTGACCCATATTCGCCTACTCTGTCAGATTGATGACAAACACAGTATACACGATAGGGAGCAGAATGAAAAGGGGGAGGTATTCGTCATTTGACACGAAAAACCAAAGAAAATTTTGGAGGATGAAATAAGTGAAAAGGAAGATAACAAGAGAAAACAGGCGATTTGAAGAGAAAAACAAAGCAGTTGGGAGAAGTGATGCTCTAGAAGCTAAAATTTGTGTAAAAAGGATTGCAAACAAGGAGAATCAGGTCTATAATGGTTTTGCCCCTGGGGGGACCGGTTTTCCGGAATTCGTGAAAAGAAGGAGTGAGCGGCGTGAGCCCTGAGCCTGGAAGTTGCAGACACCGAATGACCACACACGGCCCCGCCGCGTTTTCAGCGCGCCTGGGCTTTTAAAGGAGCGTTGAAAATATGATCACCTATTTCAAAAGCGAAAACAACCAGATCTGCCCCATCCCTGCCCTGGAGCCGGGATGCTGGGTGAACATGATCCATCCCGATGAGGAAGAAATCGCCTCGGTCTCCCAGGCTCTGGAGCTGGACCCTGCTTTCCTGCGGGCCGCACTGGACGAAGAGGAAACCTCCCGTATCGAAGTGGAGGACGATGTGACATTGCTCATCGTGGACATTCCTTATAGCGAAGAACAAAAAGACGGCGGTATGCTGTTTTCCACCTTGCCTTTGGCTATTCTGGTCACAAAGCAGAATGTGGTCACCGTTTCTCTGGAAGAAACTTCGGTGGTGCGGGATTTTGCCGGTGGGCTTGTGAAAAATGCAAACACCGCCATGAAGACCCGCTTCACTTTGAACCTGATGCTGCGGGCGGCGGGAAAATATCTGTTCCATCTGCGCCAGATCGAAAAGATCTCCAGCAAAATCGAAGGCGATCTGTATAAGTCTCTGAAAAACAAGGAACTGATCCAGCTGCTTACATTGGAAAAATCCCTGGTTTATTTCACCACATCCCTGAAATCCACAGAAACCACATTGGAAAAGCTGCTGCGCGGCCGGATCCTCAAACTGTACGAAGAAGATCAGGATCTTCTGGAAGATGTTATCATCGAATTCAAACAGGCTATCGAAATGGCCGACATCTATTCCAACATCCTCAGCGGCACCATGGATGCTTTCGCTTCGGTGATCTCCAACAATCTGAATATCATCATGAAAGTGCTCACCGTCATCACCATTCTGATGACCATTCCCAACATCGTTTTCAGCTTCTATGGCATGAATGTGCAGGATATGCCTTTGCCCCACACCTGGTTCCCGGTGACTCTCTCCATCGCCATCACCGGTCTTACCTGGCTGCTGCTCAAAAAGAAAAATCTCTATTGATGGGAATTTATTTTACCCCCAAACCGAAACACTTCGGTTTGGGGTATTTTTTTTTTGAAAAAGGGAATAGAAAGAGTGATATATAACAGGTAATATATGATATGATAAAGATATGATAAAGCCATCCTTTGCAGATGGAATGGCAAAGCGATACAAAAATATGGATAAGTAGAGAGGAAGAGGGATCGAGATGAAACGATGGGGCAAAAGATTATGGGCTTGCGCATTGATTTTTTGCATCCTGCCATGGACTTTTCCAGCCCATGGCCAGCCAGAAGCGCAAATGCCAGAGCCTGGGGAGCCGGAAGAAACGGTGTTCACCTTGCTGGAAAGCGGGGGAGAGGATCGCCCGATCACCAGAGCAGAGGCTGCAGCCGTAGTGGTGAGGGCCTTTGGGGCCACAGAAGAAGCCGGGATGCAGGAATATGTGGATGTGCCCGAGAACAGCTGGTACCGCCAGGACATGGCGCGGGCGGTAGCCATGGAAGTGATGCAGGGCTATGAAGGTTATCTGCGTCCTCAGGAAATGCTGACATATGAGGAAGCGGCTTTGATTTTCAAGCGGCTGCTCTGCCTGAACCGGACGCCGGAAGGGGAGAAGGCGGAACATGAGCCGATCACAAGAGGAGAATTTGTTCAGATGGGAGCTCGCCTGGTGCCGCAGCGCTTGACCGCCGGAAGCCAGGGATGGCAGCTGGAAGGGACTACCCTGATCACTCAAAGCGGAGATTACTCCAAGCTTATGGTGATGGGGGATCTGATCCTCACCGAAAAAGCCAGCGGACAGATCTGTCTTGAGGATGTGGTGGTCTATGGGCG
>JAHZHY010000220.1 GCA_019420045.1 Clostridiales bacterium | reverse complement strand
GGTCCGGAGGACCTGCTGGTGCTGGCCTATCCGGTGTATGGCGGCCGGATGCCCGCTCTGCTGGAGGAGACCATGACCCATCTGGCGGGGGAGAACACCCCGGCGGTGGTTCTGGCGGTTTACGGCAACCGGGCCTATGAGGACGCTCTGCTGGAAGGGGTGCAGCGGCTTGAGAAGCAGGGCTTTGTACCCATTGCCGCAGGAGCCTTTGTGGCAGAGCACACCTACACCAGCGCCCTGGCCGGAGGCCGTCCCGATGAAAGCGACCTGGCTCTGGCCCGGCAGCTGGGAGAAAAGGCGGCAGAGAAATGGCAGAAAGGGGATAAAACCCTGGTGAAAGTGCCGGGGAACCATCCCTACAAAGAGCGGGGCGCTGGCGCTTCCCGCCATCCCAAGACCAAGGACAGCTGCACAGGCTGCGGCTTGTGTGCTTCCCTTTGTCCCATGGGGATTATCGATTCCCAGGACCCCAAAGTGGTGGGCGAGGGCTGCCTGGCTTGCTTTGCTTGTGTGAAGAACTGCCCGGTGGGGGCCAAGTTCTTTGAGGACGAGGGATTGGACAAGGCCAAGATGTGGCTGGAAGCCAATTTCCAGGAACCCAAAACACCGGAACTGTTTGTGGATTAAAAAAAGATAACAAAATCCCGGAACCCTGCGGTTCCGGGATTTTTGTATGCAAAAATGATATTTAGTCTTTGATGGCGGACACAAGCAGCATCATGGGGCGGCGCATTTCATCCTTCATGCCCGGGATGTCCATCATTTCAGCGGGCGGCTGAGGTTCGATGATGTGCTGCAAGGTAAGTCCATTTTGAAGCAATGTGTTCAGATAGGTGGTCAAGGTCCGGTGGTATTTGACAACCGGTTCTCCTAAAAAGACGGCCTTGCGGGGGCCTTCATAGTAATAGTTATCCACAGGGAAGTGGAGAATTTTCCCCTTCTCATCATAGTACCAGTCCTGAGGGCCGGAAGAAGTGAAAACCGGATGCTCCACAGAAAAGACCAGCTGACCGCCCTTTTTCAGCCAACGGGCAATGTTTTCCGCCAAAGGCCCAAAGTCCTTGACATAGTGGAAAGCCAGGGAGCTGAGGACGATGTCAAAGGTCTCAGGGGGAAACTGCAAATCTTCCATGGCCGCGCACTGGTATTGGATCTGAGGCGCAAAGTTGATCTCCTGGGCCTTTTGGAGCATCCTGTGAGAGATGTCGGTGCCCAGCACCGATGCAGCTTTGTGATCGGCGGCGTATTTGCAGTGCCAGCCGTAGCCGCATCCCAGATCCAGAACGGTTTTTCCACAGAAATCCGGGAGAATTTTTTCAAGTTCTGACCATTCCCCTGCACCTTGCAAGCCCTTTTGAGAGCGGAGCATCTGGCTGTACTTCTGGAAAAAAACTTCGTTATCGTATTTATTCTCTTTCATATTTTGGTCCTCCCATGTAAATATTGTTCTGTGTTTTGTCTATTTACATGGGTTTATGCAATCTTTTGGGAGATGATACCACCGCACATATCCATTCACTCCCTTCCGGTGACAGAAACAGTATAACACTGCTTTGTGGAAAAATCCATCTTGCGGAAAGGGGGAGAGGAAGGCATTATTCTTCCACTTCGGCGGGGGTGGTGAGAAGAGCGGCAACGATGGCGCACAGGCCGCCCACCAGTTTGGAGATCATATAAATGGCCACCACCCGGGAGGGCTCCAGGCTGGACACAAAGGCCAGCTGTCCGCCCAATACAAAGGCGCCGCTTACCGAGAAGGCGGCGTTTACCGCCTTGCCCCGCTTGTCCATCCGGTCAAAAAGGGGCAGCATGGAAACACTGGTGGCCAGGCACAGAAGCAGTCCAACCACTGCTGGTTCGTTGATGCGCATTTTCCGGGCCAGCCAGTGCATGGGCGGGCTGAAGCGGGTGAGGGCCAGGTGAGAGAGCACCATGGCTCCGCAGATCACCCCAGTGACCTTGATGACCACCACCAGCGCTTCGTTTACCAGATCCAGAGAAGCCACCTGCCAGGCGGGGATAAAAAGCCCGGCCAGCACCAAGGCAAACAGGGTGAAGCTGAGGATCTGCACACCCCGCCCGATGCAGAGCAGGGCCTTGGTGGTGCCTTGGGGAAAACGGGACAGGGCCAGACACAAAAGCACGCAGATGAGCAGGATGGGGGCGGTGTTCCGCAGCAGAGCCGGTAGAGGAAGCCGGAGAAGCAGGCCGCCCAGCACCACTCCGGTGGGCAGCGTGACGATGCCCAGCACAATACCCCGCATCATAGCCGGGGTGTCCTCATTCTTGATGGCCGACATGGCGATGGGCAGCACAAAGCTGATCGTACAGCCCAGGCAGGAGGAAACAATCAGACCGGAAAACAGCCCCAGGGCCGGGGTGGCTGCCATTTGTTTGGCAATGGAATAGCCGCCCAGGTCGGGAGCCAACAGACTGCCGATGAGCAGAGAAGGGTCAAAGGGCAGCAGTTTTTCCAGATGGGCAATGGCTCCGGCGCTGTGCTGTACGGCGGTGATGCCAAGGGCGTAGATGCCCACCAGGGACAAGGCCAGACTGCCCATGGCGGCAAGGCCATGGTCGATTTCGGCCCCCAGCCCCATTTTTCCCCCTGCCATTTTATCCAGCAAACCAAGAAGTGCCAGAATCAGCATGATGGCAATGAAAATATTCATGGTTCTCCATTCCCCCAACCGGCGTTTTTCTTTGATAAAGAGTTCCGCAGAGCATCTTATCATGGAAAGACAGGGAAGACAAGATGGCATTTTTTCCTTCTGCATCCAGCCATTCACAAAAAATTTTAAAATGGGGGCTTGAAAAACTCCCGCAGGTGGCATATTATAATACTTGTGTTAGCACTCCGGTGTAATGAGTGCTAAACCATTTTTGAATGGATTATCATTGAGGAGGTCATCCCATATGAAACTGCAACCGCTGGCTGACCGTGTGGTCATTAAAATGGTAGAAGCGGAAGAAACAACAAAGAGCGGCATCATCCTGACCGGCTCCGCCAAGGAGAAGCCCCAGGTGGCTGAGGTCATCGCTGTGGGCCCTGGCGTCAAGGACAACAAGATGCAGGTGAAGGTGGGCGATAAAGTCATCACCAGCAAGTTCTCCGGCACCGAAGTGAAGATCGAAGGCAATGAGTACATCATTGTCAAGGAAAACGATATTCTCGCCATTGTTGAGTAATAGAGGAGGAAAACCATCATGTCCAAAGAAATCCTTTATGGTGAAGACGCCAGACGGGCCCTGGAGCGGGGCATCAATCAGCTGGCCAATACAGTGAAAGTGACCATGGGCCCCAAGGGCCGCAATGTGGTGCTGGATCGGAAGTACGGCACACCCCAGATCACCAATGACGGCGTGACCATCGCCCGTGAAGTGGAGCTGGACGACATCTTCGAGAACCAGGGCGCTCAGCTGGTGAAGGAGGTCGCCACCAAGACCAACGATGTGGCCGGCGACGGCACCACCACCGCCACCCTGCTGGCCCAGGCTTTTGTCCGTGAGGGCATGAAGAATGTGGCCGCAGGCGCCAACCCCGTTGTTGTGAAGAAGGGCATCCAGAAGGCTGTGGATACCGCCATCGAAGCCATCCGCCTCAACTCCCAGGCTGTCAGCGGCACCGAGGACATCGCCCGCGTTGCCTCTGTTTCCTCCGGGGATGAGTCCATCGGCAAGCTGATCGCCGAGGCCATGGAGAAG
>JAHZHY010000219.1 GCA_019420045.1 Clostridiales bacterium | reverse complement strand
ACGAAGGGGAGAACCTTTCGGAGGATGCCATTCACCAGTACATCACAGAGAACATCCCCGGGGATTGTCTGCTGGCAGTAGGAGATGAAAACCTGATCAAGATCCATTTCCATACCAATATCCCCTGGAAGGTGCTGGAGTATTGCGCCGGACTGGGAGAGATCTTCGATATTGTGGTAGAGGATATGGACCGGCAGGAGCGAGGCCTGAAAGGTTAGAAAAACAGCCTGACCCATTTTGAGGGTCAGGCTGTTTTTATGCTTGCTTGTTTTTCTTTTTCCATCTGCGCCAGAGGAAGAACAGGACAGCCAGCAGTAGGATCAAAAGAAATGGGGAGAACATCAGCAGCATCATGGGCAGATAAGGATTACGCAGGGTGCTGAAAATAGTCTGGAACCAGTTTTCGTCGATGGTGATTTCCAGATTCCCTTCTGGAAGGGTGGATGAGGTATATTGATACTCCCGCTTTCCCACCTTTTCAAAGTCCAGGTTGCTTTCTTTTAGTACCGGCATGTCCTTGTCCAACTGCAAATGAATGGTAAGATTCCCGAAATCCTTCCACATGGCCGCCGGGGCCAGATAGTAATGGATGCGGCCATATTTGGCGTTGAAGTCCAAGTCAGGATAGCCGCCCAGGCGATAAACATAAGAAACAACCACATCGTATTCTTCTTCCGGTGCGAAGGTCATTTCAAAAGTGATGCTGTCCACCTGTTCTCCTGGGGCACTGGTGTCTTCATCGCCGGTGGAGAGCACGACATAGCGCCAGTCCTGGGTGGTGATGCGGGTATCATAGCTGATCCCATATCGCTCCTGGGAGAAGGGGACCTCCTGGCCGTTCACTGTAACCTGGGTGCCGCTTTCTTCCACATTGGGGGAGAGAAACATGGTTTCGGTAGTTACTTCTTCCTGAGTGGTGTTTTTCATGGTATAGCAGGCGGTGATGGTAGCTTGGGAGCCCTGCACCTGAATATCCAGCACCTGGGACAAAACTGCCAGCTGCTGATTTTTTTCAAAGGTGATGGAAGAACCCACATCCTCTTTCTGAGGAGCCGCCATGTTGGCCCGGGCGGGGAAGAGCAAGAGGGGCATGAGAAAGATCCAGGTCAGAAGCAAAGAGAGCCGTTTCATAGCCATACCTCCTTGGAATCCGCAGGTGTGTTTTATTAAAAATATTTTATCATAGTTTTACACTAAAGTAAAGAGACGGGAAAACCACAGGTTGCAACCGCTGGTTGACAGATTTCCACCCCTCTTTTGCTGGCAAGAAACCGGTTTTCACAGTATAATGGGGACAGAATCCACCAAGGGAGGGAAAGAGATGATATTGGCGGATAAGATCATCCGATTGCGGAAAAAGAATGGTTGGTCCCAGGAAGAGCTGGCAGAAAAGATGAATGTAT
>JAHZHY010000218.1 GCA_019420045.1 Clostridiales bacterium | reverse complement strand
TTGGCCATGTCCATGGCCAGCAAACTGCGGGATGCGCCGGAATCATCATAGACCCGGGCCAGCAGCTGGGTATTGAGCATCACAGCGATGGCCTGATTGCAGAACGCCCCGCTGGTACAAATGCTGGTGACCATCATTGTGGGGAACATACCGATTCTTTTCGCCCACTGGGCAATTTTGTCCTGCACACCATCCAGCATGCGGGTCCCTTGAAAAATACCGGAAAAAGTGCCGGAAAGCAATACGATCAGCGCCACGGTGACCATGGACACTACACCACCGCCGGAAAGCACCGAAGCCAATGCAGGGTTTTCCGGTGTATATCCCCAGAAAGCCGCCAGGAGCGTTTCTTTCACAGAAATGCCCTGACCAACTACCGATACCCCAAAGGCCGAAAGAATGCTGGCGCACAAGGCCCATCCCACCGGCACATTGCAGAGAGGCAGCAAGGGAAAGATCAAAACTATTCTGCAACGCTGACACAATGGACGGGTCCACCTGGGAAATGGGATGAAAATAGGAAAAGATCCCAAAGCCCACTAAAGTGAGCACTGTGGCCAATGCACCGGTTTTCCACATCATACGCACATTGTCATACAGCTTGGTTTCCGTGACGGCGGCCACCAGATTGGCGCAGGAGGAAGAAGGGGCACACCGGTCGCCGAAATAGGCTCCCGAGATCACCGCTCCGGCAGTGACCAACTCATTGACCCCACCGGAGCGGGCCAAAGTCATAAAAATCACCCCAGCCGTTCCCGCCACTCCGAAACTGGTGCCCAGGGCATAGGAAAGCACGGCTGAAAGCACAAAGGCAATGAGCACAAAAAAATGAGGCGTAATCAGCTGTACGCCATAATAGACAAAAAAGGCGATGGTGCCGCTGGTGCGCCACAAAGCGGTGACCAGGCCGATGAGCAGCAGCACCCGCAGCACGATAAAAGACCTGCGGGTACTGGAAAGAATCATCCGCAGCACATCTTCCAAAGGGAAGCCCCGTTTGAGGGCCACGGCAGAAAAACACACCATTCCTATGGCCAACGCGATGAGCATGGAGGCGCCGGTGGTGAGACACACCACCATGGACAACAAGAATACCACAAATGCAATGAGCAGATCCACAAAAAAACCTTCTTTTCTTTTTTGATCCATGGAAACACAAAAGGGCAACCGCCCTTTGTATTTTATTGTACCACAACCTTTTTCTCTTGCAAACCGCCTGCAAAAAGAAAGACCACAGAGAGCACTTGCCGTGCTCTCTGTGGTCTGAGCCTTGCGTCTTGTTTTCACTGCATTTTCTATGCGCCGGACTGGACCATTTGCCTGAAATCTTCCCCTAGTCCATTTTCGCAATGCTCTTTAATTGCCCGATGCATCTTCTCCGGTTCCTTCTCCCGGGTTTTGGCCATCGGCATTATCCTCGCCTTCATCTGAATAAGGCTCATCATCCAGATTCACATAAAGACGGCGGGCCATGGCAGCGGCTTCCGCCCGGCTGGTGGGGGCAAAGGGATCAAAAGTTCCATCCTCCCGACCTGTCAGCAATTTGGATGTATACATGGCCTTTACCGCATCCAATGCCCAATCGCTGATGGAACCGGCGTCCGAATAGGGCAGGACGGTACTGTCATTGCCATAGGTGATGCCCATGCTTTTGAGGAACTGATAGCTCATGGTGGCCATCTGCTCCCGGGTGACAGCGCCGTTAGGGTCAAAGCGCCCATTGCCCACACCGGATGCAACACCCATACGATTGGCCCAGTTCACAGCCTGGGCATACCAGGCGCTTTCGGCCACATCCTGAAAATCGCTGCCGGGATACCGGCTCAGCCGCACATTGCCCACTCGAGCCAGAATGGAAACAAACTCCGCACGGGTCAGCGTATCCTCGGGATGGAAATTGCCATCCTCCCGGCCCTGGAGCAGCCCCCACTGGCTGGAATACAAAATATCCAAATATGCCCAATATTGATCATTGACATCCCCATAGGGCAGGCTATATGCTTTGGCCGGCGCCGAAGAGGCAGCCAAAGTCAGGGCCATGGCGGCCGCTGTTATTCTGGTTCCCCATTTCATGCTGTGATCCTTCCTTTCTGCGGAGACAGGCCCTTTGGCCCTTGATTGAATGGATTCATTCTACACTATCT
>JAHZHY010000217.1:7026-8483 GCA_019420045.1 Clostridiales bacterium | reverse complement strand
AGGGACAATTTCTCCCCCTCAAACGGGCCGATTCCCCCCATAGTCCCCCAAAAGCGCCACCCCATCTTCCCCGATGAGGGCCTTTGGCGCAGGAAATGGCCGCTTAAAATCCTCCTCCGCTCCGGCCCGGCGCAAAGCCGCCCGGGTCTCTGCCATGGCCTTCTCCCAGGGGATCAAAGGCAGGGTGCATTCCCCTTTCTTCCGCCCCCGGCAAATGAGATAGCGGCGCTTGCCGTCTCCGGTGATGCCCATGGGGCTGCCGCATCGGGCGCAGCGGAGGAAGGAGGCCAGAGGGTCTTTCTGCCGTCTGCTCCCTTCCATTTTTTCCTGCACCCGGGCAAAGTCCTCCTCCCCCACCAGCGGCGGGCAGGCCCCGGGGCAGATCACCCAGCCTTCCTTGGGAACGGTCCGGCTTTTTTCCACCTTGCAGCTGATCTTCCGGCTGCGGTTCTGGGTCAGGTCCCCTTTGTAGGTGGGGTTTGTGAGGATGCGCCGCACCATGGCCCCGCTCCACTCTGTTTTCCCCGTGGGAGAAGGGCATCCGGCCTGCCCCAGCTTCCGGGCGATGGTCGGGCAGCTGTCCCCCAAAAGGCACCAGGCGAAAATTCTTTGCACCCACTCCCCCTGGCATGGGTCGATCATCAGCCTGCCCTCGTCTTTTTGATAGCCATAGGGGGCACGGGCGCCGATAAAGACCCCGGCCCGCTTCCGAGCGTCCAGAGCGGCCCGCACCTTCCGGGAGATGTCCCTGGCGTACAGATCGTTGACCACCGCCCGGAAGGGGGTCAGATCGTCCTGGCCCACTCCGGTGTCGATGTTGTCCCCCAGGGCGATGTACCGCACCCCTTTTTCCGGGAAGTACCGTTCCAGGTAGTGGCCGGTGAGGATGTAGTCCCGCCCCAGCCGGGACAGGTCTTTGGTGAGGACGGTGTCCAGCAGGCCTTTTTCGATGTCCCCCAGCATTTGCTCAAAGCCGGGGCGGTGGAAACTCAGCCCGGAATAGCCGTCGTCGATGTATTCCGAAACCACCGTCAGGCGATGGCTGCGGCAGTAGTCCTTTAGCAGCAGGCGCTGGCTTTCGATGCTCCCGCTCTCCCCTTCTCCGTCCTCCCGGCTCAGCCGCAGATACAGCCCCGCACGCTCCATAGATATCCCCTCCTGTCACATATCTATGCACCAGCGTGACGCTGGACCCAAAACTCGCTGAAGGCTTTATGCACTGCTCTGCCTCGGTGCTCCGGGTGTGATAAACCATCACCCGGTAGGGGCCGCTTTGCAATCCTGGCCGATTGCCACAGAAAAGGATGGTTGTGCGCAATCCGGCAAAGAGAGGAACGACAGTCCAGGCACTGGACCGCTCCCGCGCTGGGCAACAGAACGAAGGCCGGTTGTGTTCGTTCAGGCAAAGAAGCCCCCCTTGTGCAAAGGGGGGACAGCATGGCAGAGCCATGCAGGGG
>JAHZHY010000217.1:0-7016 GCA_019420045.1 Clostridiales bacterium | reverse complement strand
CAGTTGGACCGGTTCTGCTGCACCGGACCACCGGACCGCTGGTCTTTGCCCCACGGCATACAACGGAAAAATTATGAAATTTTTGTTGCGTTTCTCTTTACTTTATGTTATTATCATATTAAATCAAAATGGAGGAGGGATCGACGATGAAAGGAACACATCCCAGATGGACACTTCTCCTTTTGGCTCTTCTGCTTCTCTTCCCCATGGGCTGCCAGAGGGAGGAGGAAGAAACGCCCCCTCTCACCCAGGAAGAAAAAGAAACCCGGGAAAAGCGGGTCACCGAAGCCATGGCCCAGGTGGACCTGGACCAGGACCTGGTGCGGCTGGAGCCCTACGGGGGCACCGGCCACGGCCTGCACCTGAACAGCCGGGAGATGACCGAAGAGCAGTTCGCCCTGGTTCGCTCCTATGTGGAGGGCCTGACCTATGCCGCCCCCTCTTGGGGTGACTGGGTGGGTAAGGATGTGGACCGGGCCATGAAAGGCCCGGAAGCCTATGTGGAGATCGACACCCCCTGGCATTTTATCGAGATTGCCACCTGGGGCCCCGACTGTGCCCGGGTGTGGGTGTGGAACCGTATCGGCTCCCATGGTGTCTCCCAAAACTGGGAAACCTACTGGACCGCTCAGCCCGATGCCTATTACGCCCTTCTGGATTTGATGCAGCTCGAGGCAATCTATTAACGGCAGGCGGAGCGCCTCCGCTCCGGTGCCCGGACAGCCATACTTTTTTGCTGCCCCGCATCCAACCGGCCAAGGCAAAGACAGGAACGGCAGCGGCGACACGCCGCCCCGCCCGGGGCGCGAAAAAGGTCGGGGAAAAAGTCCCGTGTCGGGACAGCCATACTTTCTTTGCCCTGCGGCATCGAACCAGCCTTTTCTGTGGCACTTGGCGGCGACACGCCGCCCCGCCTGGGGCGCGAAAAAGGTCGGGGAAAAACTTAGTTTTTCCCCGAGCGCTAACGGCGGCGTCACCTACCGATTTGCAAGTTATTTCGGCTTTATGCCGAAATAACACGCCGCCAATGGCGAAAAAAAGCCTCCCGAATAGGGAGGCTTTTTTCGGCAATGTTCGCCGCAGCGAACATTTTAGCGCACGAAGTAATCTGCCAGGTTGGCGTTTTCGTCAATAAAGGCTTCGATCAGCGGGGTCTTGCAGGTCATCAGGGTGGTGACGCCAGGGCCGTGACCGGCCAGGATGCAGTCGGAATGCACCACAACGCCGATGGTCATGGCGCCGGTCATGTAGTTGCGGCCGAAGCGGGTGTCGGCATCGGTGATGGCCACGATATCGCCGAAACGCAGGTTCTGGAGGCCATATTCCTCGGTGATCTTCTTGTCGTGGAGAGTGATGTCATAGTCACCATAATAGGAGGTGGAAGCGCCCAGGCCGCTGCCCATGATGCAGGCGGGAACGATCTTGGCAACGCCCACTTTCAGCTTGCCGTCCTTCTCCTGGATGTTCATCTTTTCCAGCAGCTCGGGGCTCATGTTCCGCAGCAGGATGTCGGGATAATCCATGAGCTTCATGCCCTGGCCCTGGCTGCGCACATCGATCTTATCGCCGATGGTCATCTTCTCCATGGTCTCCTGGTCGAAGTAGCACAGCAGATGCTCGCAGCCGCCGTGCTTGCCGGTGACAAAGCCACGGGCGCCCTTGGCGTCGCCGCTCATGACAATGGCGGTGTTGCCGATGCAGGACAGACCCTGGAGGGCGGCGTTATAGTCGTCGTTTTCATTGCGGGCGGTGACGCCGGGCTCCAGATGGTCAGCGGCCCAGCCCACGCACCGGTCGCCGATCTTGGCGTTGAGGGTGATGCCACCGGTAGCGGGCAGAGTGAACGGCTCGCCGTCGATGGTATGGCGATAGGCCTGAGCCCCCTTGGAGTGGCGCACCTGGCCCTGAACCAGCAGCATGGGCAAATCTTCACGGTTTGTTTTCAGCATGACGAAATTTCCCCTTCCTTGATCATAATAAGGATCTTCTGCCTTTCACTGTACCACATTCCCCCCTGTTTGAAAAGACCCCTGGGCGAAAAATCCAGCCCCCCCTGGGTTTCCGGCCAGTTCCAGATACAGGCTGTCTTTTCCCAGCAGCCCGGCCTGGTCCTCTCCGATCAGAAGGGCGGGCACGGTGTTGAAAATCACCCCGGCCCCTTTCAGCCCTTCCGCAAGTGTCTCCGGGGCAAAGAATCCCTCCGCCCGGGCCTGGGCCCGCACCTCCGGCCGCCTGGCCCACACCCAGGGCCGGGTGATGCCGGATAGCGCCCGGCACAGCGCCTTGCCGCACCGGCCATAGCCCAGCACCAGGCACCGGGTATCCCCCAGGCTTTCCTGGTGGTGGCCCATAGCCAGCTGCAAGGCCCCTTCGGCGGTGATGGCGGCGTTGCGGCAAAGGAAGTCCTCCCGTGCGCCGTAGTCCATAAGGCGCAGGCCCTGTTTTTCCGCCAGCTTTTTCAAGGGGGCGCTCACCTGTCCCCCCAGCACCAGAGTGCCCCGGGGTATGGCTTCCAGGATTTGCTCCATGGGCCATTTGTGCTCGTCGCAGAGCGGGGCGTTGAGATTTCCCTCCCGCTCCACCGGCAGGGGCAGCAGCACGCACCCGGCGCCCTCCAGCGCCTCTTCCAGGTGTTTCTCCCCTTCCGGCAGGGCAAAGCGTGTGACCGGAAAGCCCTCTTGTTCCAGAAGGCGGCCCAGGAGGATTTGCCGCCCGTCGCCGCCCACCAGGGCACATTTGAATGGTTTCCCCATCCCCTCACATCCTTTCCCCCCATCCTATGCACCCAGTGCCTGGGCTGTCATACTCTCCCCGGCTGTATGCGCTTGTGTTCCCCGGCGCTTCGGCTGCGGCGGGCCGCAGCCGAAAGGCGCCAAAGTGCAATCCTGGCCCAGCGCCACAGAAAAGGCCGGTTGTATTCTATTCAGGCAAAGACAGGAACGGGTGCAGCGTCACGCTGCTTGCCCAGCGCGGGAGCGCAGTATGCCAGCGGCGGCTCGCCGTGGTGAAAAAAATGTGCCTACTTGTCCCCGTGACCGAAGCGTGCTAGGATGGTTCCAGAATCGAAAGCCACAACACACAAGGAGGGATCTCACAACATGGACAGAGTGGTCATTACCGGCGGGGCCTCGGGCATCGGCAAGCATCTGGCCCTGGGCTACGCGGAAAAAGGCTATGAGGTGTTCACTCTGGATGTGATGCAGCCGGATTACGAGGGCGAGCACATCCATTTCTTCCAGGTGGATCTGTGCGACGAAAAGGCCATCCACCAATGTTTCCAGACCATTTATCAGGACTATGGCCCCATCCATATCCTCATCAACGACGGCGCCATCAGCAAGTTCCACAAACCGGTGCTGGAAATGACGGTAGAGGAATTTGACAAGGTGATTTCCACCAATCTCCGGGGCACTTTCCTGTGCTGCCAGGAGTTCATCCAGTGCAACAAGGGCGCGGGCTATGGGCGCATCGTCAATTTTGCCTCCACCCGCCACCGCCAGAACCAGACAGGCTGGGAGGCCTACGGCGCATCCAAGGGCGGCGTGGTGTCCTTCACCAATACCCTGTGCGTTTCTTTGAGCAACACCGGCATTACGGTGAATGTGGTCAGCCCTGGCTGGATTCAGGTGGAGAACTACGACAAGCTGAAGGAAACCGACCACACCCAGCACCCCTCTGGCCGGGTGGGCACGCCCCAGGATGTGGTGCACGCCTGTCTCTTCCTCACCAGCCGGGAAAGCGATTTCATCAACGGTGTCAATCTGTATATCGACGGCGGCATCACCAAAAAACTGATCTTCACCTAGGCAGCGTGACGCTGCACCCAAAACTCGCTGAAGGCCTTATGCGTTTGTTTGCCTTTCTGCTCCGGGTGTGATAAACCATCACCCGGCAGGAGCTGCTTTGCACTCCTGGCCGAAAGCATGGAAAAGCCTCCCTTCCGGGAGGCTTTTCTTTTTTCTTTGTTCGGTTGTCTGCCACAAGGCAAAGAAATGTATGGGAGCGGCGGCTCGCCGCAGCCCCCCTTGTGCAAAGGGGGGACAGCATGGCAGGGCCATGCAGGGGGGATTGTAAGGCCAGACAAATCCACTCAGCTTGATTACATGACCCAGCGCGGCAGCGCAGTATGGCCGTCCCGACACGGGACAAGAAAAGCTCCCCTTTAGGGGAGCTTTTCTTGTCATTTTATCATACTAGACCATAGAACAATGCGCCCACAACGCCGCAGGCCACCATCACATAGATGGGGTTAGGCTTCCATTTCCGCAGCACCACCAAAGCGGCGGCGAAAAGCGCAACGGCGAACCAATCCAGGGCGGCAAAGCTGAAAGCGCCGTCGCCCCACAGGGCGTTGGCCATCAGGCCATAGCCGGAAGCGGCGATCAGGGCCACAACGCCGGGGCGCAGGCCCTTGACAATACCCTGCACCATCCGCAGGTTCCGGTATTTGAAGAAGAAGTAGGACAGCAGCAGCACGATGACCAGGGAGGGCAGGATGCAGCCGAAGGTGGCCACCACCGTGCCCAGGATACCGCCCATCCGGATGCCCACAAAGGAGGCCGAGTTGATGGCAATAGGGCCGGGGGTCATCTGGGAAATGGTGATGATATCGGTAAATTCCTGAGCGGTCAACCAATGATTGGCCTTGACCACCTGTTCTTCGATGAGGGGCAGCGCGGCATAACCGCCGCCGAAGCTGAAGGCCCCCACCTGGACAAAGGCCCAGAGAAGCTGAAGCAGAATCATGCGGCCTTGCCTCCCTTCCCCGTCTTTTTATCCTGGACGATCACATTGATGGCGCCCACAACGCCGCAGGCCAGGATGACGAACACCACATTCAGGCTGGTGAACAGGGCCACAACCAACGCCACGCACATGACGATAATCCAAAGGGCATCCTTGGTTTTGACAACGCCCTTGGCCATGGTGTAGACCACATCCACGATGACGGCGGCCACGCCGATGCCCATACCCTTGAGCACCAGGGACACCACCACATTATCCCGGAAGGCGGTATAGAACTGGGAGATCACCGACAGGATGACCATGGGGGGCAAAACGGTGCCGAAGGTGGTCACCAGCGCCCCGGGGATGCCGGCCAGACGGTAGCCGATGATGATGGAGGAATTGACGGCGATAGGACCGGGGGCCGACTGAGCGATGGCGATCAGGTCCAGCATTTCCTCTTCATCGATCCACCCCAGGGTCTCAACGAACTTCTTGCGCATCAGCGGCACGATCACATAGCCGCCGCCGAAGGTGAAGGCGCTGAGGGTGAAGGTGGAGATAAAGAGCGTCCAGAAAAATTTCAGGTCTTTTTTCAAAAAATCACACCTCTTTCTTTGTTTCCCTGTCTACTATACGCCCCCCTCGCTCATAAGTAAAATAGTATATTCATATCAAAAGCATAACTTTTCCCTTATGGCCCAGTGTCTGGGCACCCAAAACTCGCTGAAGGCTTTATGCGCAGCTGTACCCCGGTGCTCCGGGTGTGATAAACCATCACCTGGGAGGGGCCGCTTTGCAATCCTGGCCGAAAGCATGGAAAAAGCCTCCCCGCCGGGAGGCTTTTTCTTTTTTCTTCGTTCTGTTGCCGGGTGCAGGAGCACAATGTGCCTGCCCAGGCACTGGGCCTAGTCATTGAATTTTCTTTTCGCCAAGGCCCGGATACTGATAACCAGATAAATGCCCCACAAAAGGAAGCACACCAGCAAAAGCAGCATATCCATGGAATACAGGCTGTAGCCCTCCTGGAGATACTGAGGGAGCAGATACAGCGCAAACCCCAGCATAAACACCGATACCAGCAAAAGCAAAATGTACATCCAGTGCTTCAGATGCTTCCTTTTTTCCTCCCGCTGGGGGTGGGGGTTCCGCTCCATCCATTTTTTCAAGCTCTGCACCAGTCCGCTGCCAAAGACCGTCACCAGGGAAAGCTCCGTGAGCATTTCCAGGGTAAAGACCCCGGCCTGCCAGTCATAGTAGCGAAGGAGCAGATAGATATCCAGCAGCACCAAGACCCCATACACCGCCACAGAAGGAACCATGCGGATTTCCTGTCCATTCCGGTTTTTCATTCAAGCCACCCCCGCTTTCTCATGATGATTTTTTTGCACTAACTTATTATAGTTTTAATTTACCACATCCTCCCTCTCCCGTCAAGCACGGAGTGCCTCCGCTGGCAAATTGCGCTGCCGCGCCCGGCAACAGAACGAAGAGAAAAGAAAAAGCCTCCCGGAAGGGAGACTTTTTCACGCTTTCAGCCAGGACTGCACAAAGGTACCTTCCGGCTGGGGCCAGCCGCAGCCGGAGCACCCAGGAACAACAGCGCATCGAGCCGGGGAGAGTATGGGTGCAGCGTCACGCTGCCGAAAAGAAGCGGTGGCCTTCCATTTCAAAGCAGAAGGTCAGGCTGTTTTCAAACCAGGAAGCGGTTTTGGCTGCCGTGTACCGGGGCGCGTAAAAATACAGGGCCCCGCCGGTGGTATCCGGCTCATAGACGGCGGCATACACCGCATTGATGGTCTCATCGCTGGGGTGCCACTTGGGGTTGTAATAATTCCCGATGGAAATGGGAAACTGTTTGGGGGCGTGGAGCACCTCGCTTACAGTTCCGGGAAACCGGCTGTCCAGCACCCGGTTGACGATCACATTGGCCACGGCGATCTTGTGGGCATAACTGGCCCCGTGGACTTCCCTCTCCACCACATATTCCATCATGGAAACCTCCTGGGGCGTCAGGCTGATCTTGGGTGTGGGCTTGGGCGCCTCCGCCGCCAGGGTCTCCTGGGCCGGTTCGGTCTGGCTCAGCCCCGCGGGGCTCTCCGGCAAAGGCGCCTCGCACACCTCCGGCTCTTCCTCCAGCACCTCCTGCCGCACCAGCTGGCACAGGCTATGCAAAATGCCGTACAGCTCCTGTCCCGGCGCCGGACTGTTTTCCGCCGCCTGAACAGGCAGGGCCAGCATCCCCATTGTGCAAAGTGCAGCCACCATTTGTTTTTTTCCCACTTGGGCAT
>JAHZHY010000216.1:307-4199 GCA_019420045.1 Clostridiales bacterium | reverse complement strand
CAGCCCTTGCAGCTCTTCCAGCACATGGCGGGCTTCCTGGTCAAAGCCCGGCTTTTTTTCCACATAAACTCGATAAACGGCCATGGTTATTCCCCCCTCATGGAAAGCGCCCGCCGGCCGATATCCCGGCGGTAATGCATATTGTCAAAATGGATCTTCCCGGCGGCTTCATAGGCCTTTTCCATGGCTCCGGGCAGGTCATCGGCCAAAGCGGTGACGCCCAGCACCCGGCCTCCGGCGGTGAGCAGCTTGCCGTCCTCCATTTTGGTGCCAGCGTGATAGACCGACACATCCTCCATCTGCTCTGCCTCCCCGATGCCGGAGATGGGCAGGCCGGTGTAATAATTCTTGGGATAGCCCCCGGAAGCCAGAATGACGCAGCAGGCGGCCTTGTCCAGAAATTCCACCTTCTGCTCATGGAGCTTCCCTTCCATCACCGCCTGGAAAATGGTGAGCAGGTCGGTTTTCAGAAGGGGCAGCACCACCTGGGTTTCGGGATCGCCGAAACGGCAGTTGTACTCGATGACCTTGGGGCCGTCGGGAGTGAGCATCAGGCCGAAATACAGGCAGCCCTGGAAGGGTCTCCCCTCCTGCTTCATGGCCCGGATGGTGGGCAGGAAAATCTCCTCCATACACCGTTCGGCCACTTCTTTGGTGTAATAGGGGTTGGGGGCCACGGCGCCCATACCGCCGGTGTTGGGGCCCTCGTCCCCGTCATAGGCCCGCTTGTGGTCCATGGAAGTGACCATGGGCCGGAGGGTTTCCCCGTCGGTGAAGGAGAGGACGGAAACTTCCGGCCCCTGCAAAAATTCCTCCACGATCACATGGTCGCCGCTTTTGCCGAAGATCTTCTCGTTCATGATGGCTTCCACGGCTTCCTTGGCCGCCTGAGCATCCTGGGCGATGATGACGCCCTTGCCCAGAGCCAGACCGTCGGCCTTGATGACCACCGGGTATTTGTTCTTTTGGGTGATATATTCCATGGCCTTTTCCGCCTGGTCAAACACCTGGTAGTCCGCTGTGGGGATGTGGTATTTCTGCATCAGGTTTTTGGCAAAGACCTTGCTGCTTTCGATTTCCGCCGCCTGGGCGGTGGGGCCGAAGGTGGGGATGCCCGCCTCCCGCAGCTTGTCCGCCATCCCCAGGGCCAGAGGATCGTCAGGGATCACCGCCGCAAAGTCCACCTTGTGGCTTTGGACAAATTCCAGCACGCCCTCCACATCGGTGGCCTTGATGGGGACGCACTGGGCGTCCTCACCGATGCCGCCGTTGCCCGGCAGAGCGTAGATCTTCTTCACCTGTTTGTTTTCCCGGAGCTTTTTGATGATGGCGTGCTCCCGTCCGCCGCCGCCGATCACCAGAAGGTTCATAGTGTCGCACTCCCCTTTTCTATCAATGATGGAACAGCCGCAGGCCGGTGAAGGCCATGACCATGCCGTATTTGTCCGCCGTTTCGATCACATGATCGTCCCGGATGGAGCCGCCCGGCTCCACGATGTAGGAAACGCCGCTCTTTCTGGCCCGCTCCACATTGTCCCCGAAGGGGAAGAAGGCATCGGAGCCCACGGTGACGCCGGATTGGGTTGCGATCCAGGCTTTCTTTTCCTCTGCTGTCAAGGGCTCGGGCTTAACTTTAAAGGTCTGCTGCCACACGCCCTCCTGCAGGATGTCCTCGTATTCATCGGAGAGATAAATATCGATGGCGTTGTCCCGGTCGGGGCGGCGGATCTTGTCCACGAACTGCAAAGCCAGGGTCTTGGGATGCTGGCGGAGATACCAGTTGTCGGCCTTCTGCCCGGCCAGGCGGGTGCAGTGGATGCGGCTCTGCTGTCCGGCGCCCACGCCGATGGCCTGGCCGTTTTTCACGAAGCATACCGAGTTGGACTGGGTGTATTTCAGTGTGATCAGGGCCACGATCATGTCGAGGACGGCGCTCTCCGGCAGTTCGCGGTTCTTGGTGACGATGTTCTGAAGCATCTCTTCGTTGATGATGAGATCGTTTCTCCCCTGCTCAAAGGTGATGCCGAACACATCCTTGTGCTCGGTCTTCTGGGGCACATAGTCGGGGTCGATCTCCACCACATTGTATTTGCCGCCCTTTTTCTGGCTGAGGATTTCCAGAGCCTCGGGGGTATAGCCCGGGGCGATGACGCCGTCAGAGACCTCCTGCTTGATGTAGCGGGCGGTGTCGGCGTCGCAGATGTCGCTGAGGGCCGCCCAGTCCCCATAGGAACAGAGCCGGTCGGCGCCCCGGGCCCGGATATAGGCGCAGGCGATGGGGCTGAGCTCTTTTTCCATGGGCACAAAATAGATCTTCCGGTCGGTGCGGCTCAGGGGCAGGCCCACGGCGGCGCCTGCCGGGGACACATGCTTGAAGGAAGCGGCCGAGGGCAGGCCGGTGGCCATTTTCAGCTCCCGCACCAGCTGCCAGGAGTTAAAGGCATCCAGGAAATTGATATAGCCCGGCTTTCCGCAAAGCACCTTGATGGGCAGTTCCCCGCCGTCCGCCCGATAAATGCGGGAGGGCTTCTGGTTGGGGTTGCAGCCGTATTTCAGTTCCAGCTCGTTCATAGGGTTCGGACTCCTTTTGTTTATTGGTGTTTGTTGATGATGCGCTCTGTATATTCCCCTGTTTCCAGGCAGGTGTAGCGCACATAAAGGGAGATTTTGTTCTGTTCGTTCAGGCTCTCCCACAGCTCCTGGGTGAAAGCATCCATGTCGTCCAGCATTTCCACCCGCTCCGGCTCACCCTGGAAGGTGGGGATGGGGTTACCGTCACGCACATAGGTGTGGAGGAACCAGCCCAGGCCGGGCACATTGGGGTATTCAAAGGTCTGGCGCACGCAGCCCGAGCCATTTTCGTCCACGCTTTTCAGGATGGACATTTTGCAGCTGCCGTCGGGGCTTAAAAGGCCGGAGATCCGAGGGGTCCAGTTGGGGCCGTCGGGCTCAAATTCCCGGGTGCGCAGGGCCTGCTCCATGGGCAGTCCCTTTTCCAGGAACTCCCGGATGGTGTCGGTCTGATCGCCGTTTGTCACGATCAGGCCACGGCCCATCTGACGCACCGGATGATAGATGATCAGGCTGGGGTCTTCCAGCTTGGAAGGGTCGTGGGCCTGGGTGCGGATGCCGTCGGGCTCGGGGCTAAACACCCGGTTGCGGCTGTTTGCGCTGCGGCCCATGATGAAGTAGGCGGCCACCGAGTGCTTCCCGTCAGGGGTGACGCCCAGCACAATGCCCCGGCCGGGATAGGTATTGTCTTTCAGCTTGTCAAAGAGGGACTCTTTGGCGTAAATATTCATTGCCGTTTCTCCTTTTCGATCTTCTGGCAGAGCATGGACACGGCCTTGGGCAAAAGCACCCATTCGGCCTGCTCCATCACCCGCTTCTGCAAACTTTCGGGGGTGTCGCCTTCCAGCACCTCCACCGCCTTTTGCAGCAGGATGGGGCCGCCGTCGGTCACTTCGTTCACCAGATGCACGGTGGCCCCGGTGACCTTCACCCCTCTTGCCAGGGCGGCTTCGTGGACATGGAGACCATAGAAGCCGTCGCCGCAGAAGGCCGGGATCAGGGAGGGGTGCACATTGACGATGCGCCCCTCATAGCCTTTCAGCATCTTCTCCCCCAGCACGCAGAGGAAGCCTGCCAGCACCACCAGCTCCACTCCGGCCTCCTGCAAGGCCCCGAGCAGCGCTGCGTCATAGTCCGCCGTCTTTTCATAGTCCCGGCGGGGCAGGGCCAGGGCGGGAACCCCCGCCATTCTGGCCCGTTCCAGAGCATAGGCTTTTTTCCGGCTGGCGATCACCAGAGTGATCTCCCCATCCGGAATTTCTCCCCGCTTCTGGGCATCCAGCAGGGCCTGCAAATTGGTGCCGCCGCCGGAAACCAGCAC
>JAHZHY010000216.1:0-297 GCA_019420045.1 Clostridiales bacterium | reverse complement strand
CGCTCTTCACCACTTCGCCCAGCACATAGGCATCCTGGTGGGCGCTCTTCAGCACCCGGATGGCTTCGTCCGCCTTGTGGGAGGGCAGGATGCAGCACATACCAACGCCCATGTTGTAGGTGTTGAACATATCGTGCTCGGGCACATTCCCTTCTTTTGCGATCAGGTCAAAGATGGGCAGCACACGCACATTCTTCTTTTCGATGCTGGCGCTCAGGCCCTCGGGCAGAGCACGGGGGATATTCTCATAGAAGCCGCCCCCTGTGATGTGGCACACAGAGTGCACCGGCACCTGCT
>JAHZHY010000215.1 GCA_019420045.1 Clostridiales bacterium | reverse complement strand
GGCACTGGCTGCCAGCTGTCCGGGCTGACGGCGGCCTTTGTCACCGCAAACCCGGAGCATACCCTGGAAGCGGCAGCGGCAGCTGTGGTGATGATGGGTCTGGCCGGTGAGCTGGCTTTTCAGCGTCTGGAAGAGGGCGAGGGCAACAGCTCTTACCGCAACCGGATCATTGATGCCATCTATCACATGGATGGCAAGCAGCTGATGGAGGGCGCCCGGTATGAAGTGCGATAAAAAAGATCTGCTGCTCTATGGCGTTACCGACCGGAGCTGGTTGGGGGAGAGGACCCTTTACTCTGCGGTGGAACAGTCCATCCTGGGCGGCGTGACCATGGTGCAGCTGCGGGAAAAGGATCTGGCTCAGGAAGAATTCCAAAAGGAGGCCCGGAAGATCCAGGAGCTTTGCAAAAAGCACCAGGTGCCCTTCCTCATCAATGACAATGTGGAGCTGGCGGTGGAGATTGAAGCCGACGGCGTTCATGTGGGCCAGCACGATATGGAAGCGGGACAGGTGCGCCAGAAGATCGGTCCGGACAAGATCCTGGGGGTCTCGGCCCAGACGGTGGAGCAGGCCCTCAAGGCCCAGGCGGCGGGCGCCGATTACCTGGGAGTGGGGGCGGTGTTCCCCACCGGTACCAAAGACGATGCCGACGCCGTCAGCCTGGATACGCTGAAAGCCATCTGCCAGGCGGTGGACATCCCGGTGGTAGCCATCGGCGGCATCAAGGAAAGCAATATTCTGGACCTCAAAGGCAGCGGTATCTGCGGCGTGGCAGTGGTTTCGGCCATTTATGCCAAGGAGGACCCCCAGGCCGCGGCAGCCGGACTGCGGAAGCTGACCGAGGAGGCCATTCAGTGAAGATAGAGGGGGCTTTGTTTGATCTGGACGGCACATTGCTTCAGTCCATGGAGATGTGGCAGCAGCTCCCCCTTCAGCTGGTACGGCGTCTGGGGGGCGAGCCGCCGGAAGATCTGGCCCGCACCATCGAAGCCATGGATCAGCGCCAGGCGGCAGAGTATATCATCCGGACCTTTGGTTTTTCGGTTTCGGTGGAGCAGGTGCTAAAGCTGGTGGAGGAACTGGCGGCAGAAGAATACCGCCAGCATCTTCCGGCCAAGCCTGGAGCCGAAGCACTGCTGGAGCAGCTGCGGCAGCAAAAAATCCCCTGTGGCATCGTCAGCGCCACCCAGAAGGAGCTGTCCCAGGCGGCCATGGAGCGGTTGGGGCTGTGGAAGTATTTTTCCTTTGCCTTAGACTGCGGGGAGTATGGACCCAAGACAACCCCCCGTATCTATCTGGCCGGGGCGGAAAAGCTGGGAAGCGCACCGGATTGCACCTTGGTTTTTGAGGATGCGCTTCATGCGGCCCGCACCGCCAAAGAAGCGGGTTTTGTGACCGTGGGGGTGTGGGACCCTTCGGGAGAAGAGCACCAAGGAGAGATGGAAGCACTTTGCGATCATTATATAAAGCGTCTGGACGCACTGGAACTGGAAAAGTGTTTTGAGTGACAGAATGCGGCGGGTCGGGGGCACCACTTCCCGTCGCTTAACAAAACTTCAATGCAAAAAGGAGAAAGAACATGAAAACAGCATTGACGATCGCTGGAAGCGATTCCAGCGGAGGCGCCGGGATCCAGGCCGATATCAAGACCATGACGGCCAATGGCGTTTACGCCATGAGCGCCATCACCGCCCTGACGGCCCAGAATACCACCGGCGTTTACGGAATTATGGAAGCAACCCCGGAATTTTTGGAAGAGCAGCTGGAACGGGTGTTTACCGACATCTACCCCGACGCTGTCAAAACCGGCATGGTTTCTTCTTCTGCTCTTATCGCCGTCATCGGCAAGGTTTTGCGGCGGCATCAGGCAAAAAACATCGTGGTGGACCCGGTGATGATCTCCACCAGCGGCTCCCGGCTGCTTGAAGAGGATGCGGTGGCTGCTTTGAAAGAAGAGCTGCTGCCTTTGTGCACGGTGTGCACCCCCAACATTCCGGAAGCCCAGGTGTTGGCCGGTATGGCCGTCACCTGTCCGGAGGAAATGGAGCAGGCCGCTCAGCGCATCGGGGAAAAATATGGGTGCGCTGTTTTGTGCAAAGGCGGTCATCAGGTGAGCACCGCTGACGATTACCTCTGGCAGAATGGAAAGGGCACCTGGATGCGGGGCCAGCGGATTGAAAACCCCAACACCCACGGTACCGGCTGTACTTTGTCCAGCGCTATCGCCTCCAACCTGGCCAAAGGCTATGATTTGCCTGGGGCGGTGGAGCGGGCCAAGGCCTATATTTCCGGGGCGCTGGCCGCTATGCTGGATCTGGGAGCGGGAAGCGGCCCGCTGGACCATCTCTTTGATCTGAAAGGGGAGTTTGTGAAATGAAGCGGGATCTGCTGAAAACCTGTCTGGAAGAAAACACGCCCCTGTGGGATCAATGCCTGGATACCCCATTTTTGCAGGGAATTGCCCAGGGCACTTTGCCGGAGGATTGCTTCAAGGGGTATATTGTGGACGACAGTCTGTATCTGCGGGAATATTCCAAGGTCTTTGCCTGGGGGATGCTCCACGCCCGGGACATGGCGGAGATCCGGGCCTATTATTCCCTTCTGTCCTTTGTCAACGAAGGGGAAGGGGCCACCCGCCGCCAGTATCTGAAGAAATATGGCCTCACCGATGAGAGTATCCAGCATCTGCCCCTGCGGCCGGAAAACCGGGCCTATGTGGACCGGATGATCGAAGGGGCCCGGGATGGAGAAGGGGCGGCGGAATGCCTGATGGCCAGTCTGCCCTGTATGCTCAGCTATGGCTATATTTTCCGTAAAATGGCGGAGCGCAATCCTGGGGTGCTGGACACCGTCTATGGTCCCTTTGTGCGGGATTACGCCGGGGAAAAATACGAGGAAAGCTGCCGCCAGTGGATGGAGTTTGCAGAGAAAGTCTGTGAGAATCTGCCGGAGGACCGGTGGGAAACCTGTCGCAAGCTGTTCTGGGATTGCTCGGTGCATGAGCAGAAGTTCTGGGAAATGAGCCAGAATCCAAGAGAAGATGTGTAATGGCGGCGAGCCGCCGCTCCTGTTCTATATTCGTTTTCGATATGCTCTGTCGGGCCTGCTTTTGCAGGCCCGTTTTTCTTTTGCGCTCTTGTGAAAAAGGCGGCGGCTATGGTATGATAAAATCAGTAAAATAGAAGGAGGATATGCCATGACCAGAGAGGAAAAACTGGCCTCCATTTACCGGGGTGGCACAGTCTATCGCCCGCTGCAGGAGGAAAAAAGCATCCTGCTGGAAGTGCAGCTGGGATGCAGCTGGCACAAATGCGCCTTCTGTGACTTCACACGGGATCATTTTGAGATTCTGCCATTGGAAGAAGTGCGCCGGGCGGCAGAGATCCTGGGAGAGCTGAAGGTGGAGGGAAACCGGGTGTTTCTGCTGGGGCAGAACCCCTTCTGCC
>JAHZHY010000214.1:1681-7799 GCA_019420045.1 Clostridiales bacterium | reverse complement strand
CTCTTCCTCCACGATCCGGTGAATACGCCCTACATGAGGACAGGTGGCGTCTTCCAGCTGGCAGCCTTTTTCCATCAGCCGCCGCTGCTGATCCAGCGTGATGCCGTGGGCCCGCACCACCACAGCAGCCCCGTCGGGAATGCTTTCGATGTCCTCCCGGGAAAAGATGCCCTTCCCCTCAAGCTGCTCCACGACGAATTTGTTGTGGATCAAAGGCCCTGCGGTATACACCTTCCGGCCTTTTCCACCCAGACTTTCGGCCTTTTCAATGGCCCGGCGCACGCCATAGCAGTAACCGGCGTTTTTGGCCACAGTGATCTTAGCCACGAGGTGTTGCCTCCCCCCGGCTTTTGCCGATCTCCCAGATTTTCTCCATGATCTGATCGGCGCCTTTTTTGTAAGGGTCGTGCTCCCCTTTTTCCGGCTTGGGCAGATAGAAGGGATCGCCGAAGGTGACGGTGCAGCCCCGGAAGGCCTTCCGGCCAGGGGTGATATACACCGGCAGTACTGGGCTTCCTGTGCGGACGGCCATCATAGCAGCGCCGCTTTTGGCCTCACTGCTCTTGCCTTCCTTCACCCGGGTACCTTCAGGAAAAATAATCAGCTTCTGTCCCTGTTTCAGCACAGTCAGGGCTTTTTTGATGGCCGTCAGGTCAGCCTTGCCCCGATCCACGGGAAACGCACCCATATAGGTGAAGAACCACCGGGCGATGGGATTGCGGAACAGCTCGGCCTTGCCGATGATGGCCGGCCGGTTCCCATTCAGGAACAGGGCCAGAAACAGCACCACGGCATCCACCCGGGCGGTGTGGTTGCCGCAGACCACTGCGGCCCCTTCCGGGATCTTTTCCGCCCCCTGCACCTTGAGACGGTAAATGGGAAGCAGGGCAAAATGCACCACATACACAATGAGATTATACAGCATGGCCGGTCTTCTCCCTTATGATTTTTTTCAGCTCCCGCAGTGTCTCTTCCAGGTTGTATTCCGTGCTGTTGAAAAGCACGGCGTCCTCCGCCGGACGAAGAGGAGCCGCTGCCCGGGTGGTGTCCTTTTCGTCCCGCTGGAGCAAGTCCTGATAGACCTGCTCATAGGAGATCTGCTCCCCTTTTTCCAGCAATTCACGATGGCGACGGCGGGCCCGCTCTTCCGCCGTGGCGGTGAGGAAAATCTTTACCTGGGCCTGAGGCAAAATCACCGTGCCGATGTCCCGTCCGTCCATCACCACATTGTTTTCCTCTGCCAGACGCCGCTGCAATCCCAAAAGGAACTGGCGCACCGGCGGCAGAGCCGACACCAGAGAGGCATACCGGGAGATCTCCTCGGTGCGGATCTTGTCCGACACATCCTCCCCGTTGAGGAAGATATGCTGGAAGCCCCCTTCATAGCGGATGTCGATGGAAATGCCGCAGAGCATCCCTTCCAGCCGCCCTATGTTCTCCTCCTTCAGCCCAGCCCTTTGGGCAAACAGGCCGATGGAACGGTACATGGCCCCGGTGTCCACATAAACGAATTGAAGCTGCTGGGCCAGCAGCCGGGCCATGGTGCTTTTTCCCGCTCCCGAAGGGCCGTCAATGGCCACATTGATGGTTTCTTTCCCCATATCCTATCTCTCCTCTCCCTGAGCCATTCCGGCGGCGTGGCCGGTGGACCAGGCGATCTGCAAATTAAAGCCGCCGGTGTAAGCATCCACATCCATCACTTCCCCGGCAAAGTAAAGACCCGGCACCAATTTGGATTCCATGGTGCGGGGGTCGATCTCCTTGACTTTCACCCCGCCGGAAGTGACGATGGCCTCTTCCATGGGGCCTGCATCAACCACTGTCAAGTGGAAGGCCTTTATAGCCTCACAAAGGCGTTCCCGCTCCCCTTTTGTGATCTCATGCACTTTTTTCCGCCCATTGATGCCTGAGCGCTCCACCACCACCGGGATGAGTTTGTGGGGCAACAGCTCGCCCAGGGCATTGATAAAGTCCCGGTTGATGTTCTTTTCAAAATCCCGCAGCACACGCTTGTCCAGAGTCTCTCTGTCCAGGGCGGGCTTCAGATCGATGAACAGATCAAATTCCTCTTCCGGCAGTTTCCGGCAGATGTGGGCCGAAGCACTGAGGATCACCGGCCCCGACACCCCCTGGGAGGTAAAGACCATTTCTCCGAAATCCTCATAGATCTTCTTTTTCCCCTTGCGGATGGACACCTGCACATTCCGCAGGGAAAGTCCCTCCAACCGGGCCGGATCTTTTTCCCGGGTGCGCAGCCAGATCAGGGAAGGCCGCAGCCTTTCCACCGTGTGCCCCAGGCTCTGGGCCATCCGGAATCCGTCTCCATCGGAGCCGGTGGTGGGATAAGACAGCCCTCCTGTGGCCAGAATGACGCTTTGGGCCGTCAGACGCTCCCCTTTGGTTGTCAGCACCCCGGAGACTTTTCCTTCCTCCACTAAAATCTCCTTGGCCCGGGCGGAAATGACCCGCACACCCAACCGGTGCATCCGGTCCCGCAGCGCACCGCTCACATCCCTGGCCCTGTCGCTCACTGGAAAGACCCGCTGGCCCCGTTCGGTTTTCAGCGGCACGCCCAGTTCTTCAAAAAAGGCCATGGCATCCTGGGAAGTGAAGCCGTGAAAGGCGCTGAACAAAAACCGGCCGTTGCGGGGCACATTGCGGATCAGAGTATCCACATCGCAGTCGTTTGTCACATTGCACCGGCCTTTGCCGGTGATATTCAGCTTGGTGCCCGGCCCTCTGCCCTTTTCCAGCACGGTGACTTTGCATCCCTGCTGAGCGGCCCGGATGGCCGCCATCATGCCGGCCGCCCCGGCGCCGATGACCAAAACCTCTTTCATCGATTTTCCTCCCGCAGCAGATACCGGGGAAGCTCGTCCACCAGGCGCAGCCGTTTTTCCGCTTTGTCATCGCTGCGGACGATGAGGCACACCAGGGTATTGAGCAAGGTAAGCAGCGGGGCCAGAGACCCGGCAGCTCCATAATCGCCGCATTCGGCGCTGAGGTTGATATCCGCCATGGCCGCCGTCTCCGACTCGGGGCCTTCGCTGACGGTGATAATGCAGGCATCCCGCTCCTGGGCGTATTCCAGCAGCATCCGGGTCTGCTCGGTGTGCCGGGGCAGGCTGATGCAGAACAGCAGATCGCTGCCGCCGATGGTGGCGATGGAGGTCAGCGGGTCCTCCCCCGTCTGATTGACCACGCACACGCTGCCCAGCAAAGTGCGCAGATAGGAACCCAGATACACCGCCCCGCACTGGCAGGCCCCCTGGCCGTATATGTAGATCTTGGAGGCAAACTGCAGCCGGGTGCACACATTCTTCAGTCCATCGGAGCTGTTGACCGCCAGGGTCTTTTTGATGTTCAGGGTATCGGCCTGGGCCAGGCTTTCAAACACCGAGGAATCGGAGAGCTCCTCGCTGTTCAAAAGCTCAAATTTTTCCAAAGCAGTAATCCGGTATTTCAGCTCGTTCTGAAGAGCGTTGTGAAAAGCGGTGAAGGTCTCATACCCCAGGGCCAAAGCAAAGCGCACCACGGTAGACTGGCTCACTCCTGAGGCTGCGGCGATCTCTGCCGCCGTCATGAAGGCTGCTTTGTCACAGTAGCTGAGGATAAACTGAGACAATACTTTTTGGTTTTTGGTGAAATCCCCGAAGGATTCGTTGATGGCGTCGTTGATTCGTTTCATTCTCTTTTTCCCCTATCCTCTATCCTTTATGGACCCAAGGTTTTTCAAATAGGCCACTTCACTGGCCGTCAGGTGCCGCCATTTCCCCGGCGGCAAATCCCCCAAAGAAAGCCGGCCCATGGCCACCCGCTTGAGCCGCCGCAGCCGGTAGCCCCTTTGCTGGCACATCCGGCGGATCTGGCGGTTGCGGCCCTCATGGATGGTGAGCAGCAAAAAGGTGCGGCCCTTTTCCTCTTTCACCCGCCTGGCCTGCACCGGGGCCAGAGACCGTCCATCCAGGCTCATGGGGCTGGTCAACCCCATCACCGGGTCCTCTTCCGGCGTATCCAGTTCCAGCAGGTATTCCTTTCCCACCTCATGGGAAGGATGGGTCAGCTGAAGGGTCAGATCGCCGTCATTGGTCAGAAGCAGCAGTCCTTCCGAATCCATGTCCAGCCGTCCCACGGGATAGACCCGGCCGGGCACGCCCTCCAGCAGATCCAGCACCGTCCGCCGTCCTTTTTCATCCTGGGCGGTGGTCACATAGCCCCGAGGCTTGTGGAGCATGATGTAAAGGCCAGGGGGTTTTTGACCCAAAGGCTTTCCCCTCACGGCAATGATGTCCTTTTCCGGGTCGGCACTGTCTCCCACCTGGGCTTTCCGGCCGTTCACCGTCACCAGTCCCTGAGCGATCAGCTCTTCCCCTTTCCGCCGGGAGCAGACGCCGCTGGCCGACAGGATTTTTTGCAGTCTTTCCTTCAAGGTCCTTCCCCCTTTCCCGTTTTTCTCTCTTTCTTTATTTTCCGCCCCACAGTCCCTGCCAGATCTTCTGCCAGAAATTTTTGGCCGGGGGCAGTTTTTCCACCGTCTCTTTGTAATAGACCGGGGTTTCGTAGATCACTCCATCCCCCAGCCGCACCTGAAGCGTGCCGTAAACCTGCCCGGCCTGCACCGGGGCGCACACCGTCCGTGGGCCTACTATCTGCACGCTTACATCTTGCCCTTCTTCCTCTGTCAGAAACGGGGCAAACGAACCGTTACAGTAAAGCTCCACCTGGCTTTTTTCCCCGGAAAGCACCAATGCGTTTCCCGCCGCTCCGCCCTCCAACACTCGCTGGGGAGCACACAGGGCAAAGGCGCTGTCATACAGGCGCAGATGGTCATTCCAGTCGTCGGGGGCACCCAGAGTGACGGCGATGAGCAGCCGCCCCTCCCGCCGGGCCGCCGAAACCAGGCACCGGCCCGCCTTTTTGGTAAAGCCGGTTTTGACCCCGCAGACCTCCTGGGAAAGGGTCAGCAGCTTGTTGTGGTTTTTCATCACCCGGTTCCCGGTGGAGATGGTCTTTTGTGAAACGATGGCGGCAAAGTCCTCCTGCTCCATGGCCACGCCGGTCAAAACGGCCAGGTCCTTGGCGGTGGTGTAGTGCTCATCGCCATCCAGGCCGCTGGCGCTTTGAAAATGGGTGTTTTCAAGGCCCAGTTCTGCCGCTTTTTCATTCATCAGGCGGCAAAAGGCCTCTTCGCTGCCGGAAATCAGACAGGAGAGGGCTACAGCGGCATCGTTGCCGCTTTCCAGCAAAAGGCCGCAAAGCAGATCAAAAGTGGTCAGCTTTTCTCCCGCCTTGAGATAGACGGAGGAACCTTCGATTCCCGTCCACTCCGGCTTTATGGTGTGTTCTTCTTCCAGCGGAAGATGCTCCAGCGCCAGAAGGGCCGTCATGATCTTGGTGGTGCTGGCCATGGGAAGCGGGGTATCCCCCTGCTTTTCATAGAGGAAGGTTCTGGCTGCGGGGTCATACAAGGCGGCCCCCTTGGCCGACACCTCCACTCCCTCCAGCTGCCGCCACACCCCCAGGCTCTCCAAGGGAAAAAGGAGCAAACACACCAGAATCGCTGCTGTCAATCGTTTTTTCATTCTTCTCACCTGCCCATGGGATACTTACGGGCAGGTCGGAAAGATTATTCTTTGCCTTCCTTGTATTCCTTGATCTTATCCACCACCTGGGGCACCAGGTCGATGATCTTGTCCACCGCCGTGTTGGCCGGGGGATCTACATACAAAAGCCGGGCATTTTCCCCGGTGAGGACGATGAAGGCCACCGGCGAAATGGTCACGCCTGCGCCGCTTCCTGCGCCAAAACGCACCGGCGGCTTGCCGGTTTCCTTGGCCTTGCCGTCGCTGCCTCCGGCGGCAAAGCCGAAGGTCACCTTGGAAACCGGGATGAGGGTCACTCCGTCGGGGGTGGTGATGGGGTTGCCCACGATGGTGTTCACATCCACCATCTCTTTGATTTTGGACATGGTCTCTTTCATCACATCGCTGATCTCATTCATACAGACACTGCCTCCTGGTCATGTTGTTTCCGAAGCCGCAGGAACTCCCGCAGCACTTTGATTCCAATGATCAGCAGCTGGAAAACCAGCGCTGAAACCTGTACTTCCAAGAAGATC
>JAHZHY010000214.1:0-1664 GCA_019420045.1 Clostridiales bacterium | reverse complement strand
ACCCGCAGACTTTCCTCCAGCAAAGGCAGGAACATCCCCACTCCCGCGGCAGCAGCCCCATAGGCTATGGCGGTTTTGGCGGCGTCCCCCGTGGCAATGGCGCAATCCAGCAGAAAACGATCTACCCGCAGCGTCCGCCGGAACTGCTCCATGGCCGAAAGTCCCAGATGGATCAATTCCATGATATAAGGGATGTCCAGCTTTCCCATGCCGCCGGAAGCCGGGGAATCCTCTTTTTCCTTGCGGATCTGAGGCGCCGGCCCGGCCGCCTCCCCGGGGCTTTCTGCCTGAGGCGGCGGCGAAGGCGGTGCTTCCCTCTTCTGTGGCTTTGCCTTTTCCTGCTTTTCAGGCTTTTTTTGTTTTTGGGGCTTTTTCTCTTTCCATGGCAGCAGCCGCAGGCGGAAAGGCCCCAGCCCCACCCATAAAAAGAACTTTTCCTGCTGCAGCATCACCCGCACCCAGGCGGGCAGCAGCAAAACCAGGAGCAAAAGCACCAAAAGGAAAAGGAGAAGCCCTCCCAGCCCTATCAGCACCCATAACAGGATCTTCACTTCGTTGCCGCCTCCGCCCCTTCGGTGTCCGTTTTCGCTTCTTCTTCCATCATGGGCAGGGTCAGCTGCTCCATCCGCTCGTCCTCCAGCCCCTCGATCTCCGGCAGTTCGGTGAGGGAGGAAAGGCCAAAGGAACGGAGAAAATCACCGGTGGTGCGAAAAAGGGTGGGCCGGCCGGGCACATCCAGCTTCCCGCATTCCTCCAGCAGCCCCTTTTCGCACAAAGAGCGAATGGTATAGCTGCTGTCCACGCCCCGCACCTGTTCGATATACACCCTGGTCACCGGCTGCCGGTAGGCGGCAATGGCCAGCACTTCCAGAGCCGCCGCCGACAAAGTGGGGGCCCGGCGCGTTTCCAGCGTCCGGCGCACCCACGGAGCGTAATCGGCCCGGGAACACAGCTGATACCGGTCCTCCAGCCGCACCAGTTTGATGCCCCGGCGGCCATAGTCATATTCCCCCGCCAAAGCCTGAGCAGCTTCATGGAGAGCCTGTTCCGGCACTTCCAGCACCTGACACAGCTTGTCCACGGCCACCGGCTCCCCTGCGGCAAAAAGCACCGCTTCCAGAGCGCACTGCAATTCATTGGCTTCCATTCTATTCTCCCGCAAGCGTCAAAAGATATCCCTCTTCCTGCTCCACAATGGCCAGTTTATGGGCTTTGGAAAGCTCCAACACTGCCAGAAACAAAGCCACCACCTCGGAACGGCTGCGGCATTCCAACACCAGGCTTTCAAAATCCAGGTGGTGCTGTACAGCCAGCCGGTGGGCGATCAGCTGAATTTTGGAAGCCACCGGCACCGGTTCTCTTCCCACCACCCCATGAAACAGCCGCAAAGGCGGCGGGCTCCTCCGCTCCTGGCGCTGAAGAATGGTCTCGATGGCCTTTTGCAGCACCTGGGCGGTGTAATGGTATTCCGGTTTTTCTTCCCTTTTCTGCATCTCCGGAGGTTTGGTGTAAAGGTCCCGGCCCAGTTCCATCCGCTCTTCCAGAAGACCGCTTGCCTTCTTGCACTTTTTGTATTCCAGCAGGGCTTCCACCAAGGGCTTCCGGGGGTCTTCCTCCCCTTCCTCCGGATAAACCGGCAGGAGCATTTTGGACTTGATAAACAT
>JAHZHY010000213.1:1872-3328 GCA_019420045.1 Clostridiales bacterium | reverse complement strand
GGGTATAATAAATATCCCGGCCATCGGCCAGAGTGTGCACCGAACCGATGACCATGTCATAGGGATGGCGCCGGAGCAAGGCCCGGGCTTCTTCCGGGTTGTGGTGGGGCTGGCCCAGCTCCACACCGTACAAAAGCAGCAAATCGTTCTCTTCCTGCTTCAATCGGAACATCTCCTGCTGGCAGCCCTCTTCTTTCCGGGCGTAATGGGGACAGCGGCCAAAATGATAAAAATCACAGTGTTCCGTCAGGGCCAGAGCCGAAAGACCGTGGTCCTTGGCGCTTTTTTCCATGGCTGCGGCGGTATCGCTGCCGTCAAAGGAAAAGCGGGAATGAGTATGGGTATCGGATAAAAACATTATAACGCAACCTTTTCAGCATATCAAATCCAGTTTGGGGCATACTTCCCATAGAGCCGTGGCAACAGCCATGGCAGGCAACAACACGATTGGAGGAAATTTCCATGTTTGATAAGATCGCCCTGGCTATCGCCATCATCGGCGGGCTCAACTGGGGCAGCATCGGCATTTTCGGGTTCGACCTGGTGGCCGCCCTCTTCGGGGCCGGCAGCGTGGGCTCCCGCATTGTCTACACCCTGGTGGGGCTTTCCGCCCTGTGGTGCATCAGCCTGCTTTTCCGGGATTGGCACCGCTCCCCCAGCCATATGTAAGCAGAGTGCCTCTGCGGGCAAGTCCTCCCAGGCTGAGTGCAGTATCGGCCGGAGTGCTCCCGGGACGGCTTGCCGCCCCGGGGAGGAGCCAATTTGCTGTCTTGGCATTGTGCTCTATCGTCTGCCAGGCGCGGAAGCGCAGGTTGACAGCGGAGGCACTCTGCCACAAAAAATGCCGCCTATGAAGGCGGCATTTTTCTGTTGTTTGATTTCCATTGCCTTTACATCAAGGCCAACGGGGCATTGCACCTTTTGCAACCAAGGCTCAGGGGTGCCCGCAAGCACTCAGGTGCTTTCTCACACACCGCCCCCTTGCGGGCAATATGACTGCGGCGTCACGCCGCTGACTGCGAAGGCACGCCGCTTATTTGGAGGTCAGCTCCACAGTGTCGCGAGCGATCATCAGCTCTTCGTTGGTGGGCAGGACCCAGGCTTCCACCTTGGAATCGGCCGCCTGGAAAGCAGCCTCCTTGCGGGAAGCGTTCTGGCAGGCCTCGTGGTCCACCTTCAGGCCCAGGTATTCCATATCGGAGCAGATCTTCTCACGCATCTCAGCGTCGTTCTCGCCGATGCCGCCGGTGAAGACGATGGCATCCACGCCGCCCATAGCAGCAGCATAGCCGCCGATGAACTTCTTGATCTGATAAACGAACATATCCAGAGCCAGCTGAGCCCGCTCGTTGCCGTTCTGAGCAGCCTCATTCAGGTCACGGCAGTCGCTGGAGACGCCGGAGATGCCCAGGAAGCCGGACTTCTTGTTCATCAGGTCGCTCATCTGGTCGGGGTT
>JAHZHY010000213.1:0-1820 GCA_019420045.1 Clostridiales bacterium | reverse complement strand
GACCACAGAGGGGTCGATGCCGCCGCAGCGGGTGCCCATCAGGAAGCCGTCCAGAGGAGTGAAGCCCATGGAGGTATCCACAACCTTGCCGTCCTGGATAGCGGCCAGAGAGGAGCCGTTGCCCAGATGGCAGTTGATAACCTTCTTGCCTTCCAGGGAGCCCTTCAGCTCGCCCAGGCGATGAGCGATATAGCGATGGCTGGTGCCGTGGAAGCCATAGCGGCGGATGGAGTACTTCTCATAGTACTCATAGGGCACGCCGAACATATAAGCCTTGGGAGGCATGGTCTGATGGAAGGAGGTATCGAACACGGCCACCATGGGGGTGTCCTTGCCGAAGACTTCCTGGCAGGCCTTCATAGCGATAGCCTGAGGGGGATTGTGGAGGGGGCCCAGATCCTTGAAGGACATGATATCGTCGATAACGGTATCGGTGACAACGGTGGAGACCTTGTACTTCTCGCTGCCGTGGAGCACGCGATGGCCGATGGCGGAGATCTCGCTCATGCTGTCGATGACCTTGCCCTCGCCGGTGCTCATCACCTTCACCAGCTCCATAAAGGCTTCCTTATGGGTGGGGAAGGACACATCATACTCCACCTTCACGCCGTCGGCGGTCTTGTGGCTGATCCGGCCGTCCACGCCGATGCGCTCGCACAGGCCCTTGGCCAGAACATGTTCGTTGGACATATCCATCAGCTGATACTTCAGCGAGGAGCTGCCCGCATTGATAACCAGTACTTTCATTCTCTAGCACTCCTTATGATTGTAAATCTCTTATTTTTGTTATAAAATGAGACCGAATCTATTTTACACCATATTTTTTAAAAGTACAACCATCAAAATGGAGAAAATCCCTATGAACATCTGCGGCATCGTGGCGGAATACAATCCTTTTCACCGGGGACACCGGTATCATCTGGAAAAAACAAGGCAAAAACTGGGGGAGGACACCCTGCTTGTGGTGTGCCTGTCCTCCTATTTTGTCCAGCGGGGGGAACCGGCCCTTCTGTCCCCTCACGCCCGGGCAGAAATGGCCCTCAGCCAGGGGGCCGACCTGGTGCTCTCCCTCCCTGCCCCCTACGCCCTTTCCTCGGCAGAGGGATTTGCCCGTGGGGCGGTGGGCATCCTGTCTGCCCTGGGCTGCGTCACCCACCTGTCCTTCGGCACCGAAGGAGTGGGAGAAGAAAAGATCATGGAGCTTTCCCGGCTTCTTCTGGATCACGAAACGGCGGCCAACACCCTGCTCCATCTGAAAAGCGGCATCTCCTATGCTGCCGCCCGGGAGCGGGCACTCTATGAACAAATCAAGGAAGAATCCGCCCTTCTGCGCCTGCCCAATGTGATCCTGGCCACCGAATACGGCAAGGCCCTTTTGCAGCTTTCCTCCCCCATCCAGCCGGTGGCCATTCCCCGGAAAGGAGCGGGCCACGACGCCATGGAGCCGGAGGAGGGCTTCTCTTCGGCCTCCTTCCTGCGGCAGAAGATCGCCGCAGGCGAAACCCAAGAGGCCCTTTCCTACCTGCCCCCGGAGTGCCAGGAAATTTTCCGCCGGGAGCAAAAGGCCGGACGGCTGGCTCTGCCTGCCCTGGGGGAAAAAGCCGTGCTGGGCAAGCTCTGGAGCCTGTCCCTTCCGGAGCTTTCCGCCCTTCCCGGGGCGGCCGAGGGCCTGGAGCACCGGTTTGCCCGGGCTTTGCAGAAAAACCAAAGCCTGACCGGGGCGCTGGAAGAAACCAAGACCCGCCGCTATCCCCTTTCCCGGCTGCGGCGCATGGCTCTGTGCGGCTTTCTGGGGCTGACAAAGCAGGAGTGCCAGAGTC
>JAHZHY010000212.1 GCA_019420045.1 Clostridiales bacterium | reverse complement strand
TGTTGGTCATCTGGGTAAAGCGGGTGGGATCGTCATAGAAGGCGATCTGGGAAATCACCAGAGCATCCTTGCCGCTGATGGGCAGGTTCTTGTTTTTCCGTGTCTCATAGAGACGGGCCAGGGCCCGGCGCTTGTCGTTGATCAGCTTGATAGCGGCGCCCAGTTTTTCCGGGGTCACCTTGTTGCCGGTGACTTCCTCCACCTTTTCCATAAACAAACGGATCTCATAGGCCCAATCCTGAATGTCCTTTTCCCGCTTCATCTGAGGCAGCTGCATCACATAGGTGGGCACATCCTCGCCCAGGATCTCCCAGGCCTTCTTTTTGCCATCGCAGGTGGTCTCGCCCACATACATATCGGCGATGCGGAAGAAGGGGCAGGTTCTGTCCAGCCGGGCGCCCACCGAAGCTTTGATCAGGGGGCAGGTGTTGGCAGGCAGGACTTTCTCGCCGCCGGGGACCCAGAACTGGGAACCGCCGCACAGGCCGGTGGCAATGGCATCGGCGGCAAAAACGATCTCATCGGGCACATAGACGCAGAAGGTGCCAAAGACCTTGCCGCCTTTTTTCTGATGCTCGATCAGTTCGGCGGGGCGCACCCCGTGAATTTCGGCAATGACAAAATTGTAGTAATCCATCCCCTCCGGCCGGTTCTCCTGGCTGAGATAAACCTGGCCGAACATGCCAGGCAAAACTTCGCAAAGCTGGTCATGGGTTTCCAGGTCCATGCCCAGGCTCTTCCACATCTCATGATAATCTGCCATGGGTATTCCCTTCTTTCTGAAAATTTGGTCGAAAATAAGTTTCCCTTATCTAACAGAGTATCACTTCTCACCTCTTATTTCCAATCGTTTCTCTTTATAAAACTCTATAATATTTATAGATATTTTCAATAAAATTATAGAGGGGATTTCCTCTTTTTCTTGCCTTTTTCGACACTTTGTCTTACAATGGTAAAAATGGGGAATTTGGAAAGGAATGATGGGATGAAACGGTTGACAGGAGTTTTTTTCTGCCTGCTGGCCGCTTTGAGCCTTTGGCATGGCTTTCACTTTTTCCGGGAGCAAATCACCGATATTACCGTACTGGACGCCGTCATCACCAAAGTGGAACAGATCCAGATCCCCGGAAGTGAGCCCCAATATTACCCCACTGTGGAGTTTTCCCATGAAGGAACGCCCCACACCGTCCGGCTGATCCACAATCTGCCTCCCGATGGGATGCTCCCCATCACCCACACCATTGACGGCAGCCCCTTTGTGGGCAGCGTCAGTATCCTGGCCGCCTGGGAAAACAGCTCCTTCGGCTACGGCACCCAGATCGTTTATCACGAAAATCCCGACCGCATCTGCTTCTACCGCAATTATGATCTGATCCAGAACGAGCAGCTGTTTTATCTCTATTGTGCGACTGCCGCTTTGGGATGTGGACTTCTGGTACTGTTTTTCATGTGCTTGCTGGGCCGCCGGGTCCATCTGGAACAGCCTTTCCGCTATTCCCTGCGGGGCAAACCCAAAAAACCCCGCTATACCGCTCCCATCCTGCTTTTGCTCTTTGGTGCTTCGGCTTTGCGGGGGGCCGTTTACTACGGCGCTCCCCTGTTTCACCCCGATTGGGTCCGGGTCAAGGCCCTGCTCAGCTCCACCCATGGCTTCAAAGGTAATTTTTACGCCGTTACCTCCCGGGGACTGGACCGGCTCACCGGCTGGCTTCTGCCCTCCCAGTGGTCTGTGGGCGATCTGGTGGATGCCTATTACGACGCCCAGAACAACATGATCCATCTGCTGCCTCTGGAAGCCCTCAGCGGCCTGCTTGCCCTGGTCCTTGGTCTGATGGGGATTTTCTCTCTGTGCATGAGCCTGTATCTGGCCGATGAGCGCCGCTATCTCCGCTGGCGCTTCCGCCAGTTTGAACCGGCTCCCCTGCCCCGGAAAGGAAAGAAAGGGCAGCTTTCCTCCCCGGCCCAACCGGTGCTGGAAACCGCCAGCCTTTCTCCTCTGTCCACCGCTCCGGAAGCGGCCATCCCTCCTTCGGCGGAGCAAAAAAAGGCCAAATCCAGTAAAACACCTTCTCACAAAAAGAGTGAAAAGAAAAAAAGTCCGAAGGGAAACAAACCCACTCTGCCCAAGCGCTCCGGTCCCAAAAAGCAATCGCCTTTGAAGAAAGCCAAGAAAAAACGGAAACAAAACAAGAAACGGAAAAAGGCATGATGCTGAAAGGAGCGGATGGAAATGAAGCTGTTTTTCCGCAAACACTGGCTCGCTCTTTTGTTACTCATTCTTTTGCTGCTGGCCTTTCTCCTTCTTTTTCCCTGGTATCCTCTGGAAGATTGGGATGAAATCTCCATCCAGCAAGTGCTCACCTGGTCACAGTCTGCCGCTATAACGGAAGAAATGGATTTGGAACACATCCCCCTCTATCTGGGGACGCTGCAAATCTGGCCTCTTCCCCTTTCGGCCCCGCCGGAAGAAGGCTTTCTGGTAAAGTTCCTGTATGATGAAGAGCCCTGGGAACTGGTGGCAGGCCCCCACAAGGCCATTCTTCGCCGGATGGGCCACACCCGGGGATTTTCTGTGAAAAATCCTTCTGTCTGGTACGGTTTTCTGGAACAGGCCAGACAATCAAAACCCTTAGTAAACTAGTGGTTTTCTCAGATCCCTGGTAGAACCAGAGGTTCTGTTAAGCCTAAAGACAACAATAAAAAACAAGGGGGAAAGCAATGCTTTCCCCCTTGTTTTTTTGTTTGTGATGACTGAATGACTGAACGACTGTTTTGCTTAGCACTTGGCGCCGGCGACGGTTTCGATCTCCAGGATCTCTTCCTTCCGCTTGAGCAGATTGTCGGACACCAGCATCTTTTCCACTTTATCCACGCCCAGGCGCTCCACAGTATCGCCGAAACGCTCACCGGAAATGCCCTTCTGCTTGAAGAGCAGGATGGCCTTTTCCACCACATCGATGACTTCGTCCCGGGTGAACAGCTTCTGCAAGGGACTGCCCATGCGCACCCGCTTACCCCACTTGCCGCCTACATAGACCTTGTACATGGTCTCGCTCTCCTCGGTGGCGCCGAAGCGACAGGTTCCCGAGCAGCGGCCGCAGTTGTTGCACAGGCTGGCGTCGATGACCGCCTTGCCGTCTTTCATGGAAATAGCGTTCATGGGGCAGTTATCGATCATAGAGCAGGAGGGGCAGCCTTTGCAGCCTTCGGGGAGGATCTTGATGACCTTCTGACCCACGATGCCCAGATCGTTCAGGTCAGGCTTGACGCAGTTGTTGGGGCAGCCGCCCACGGCGATCTTGAACTTGTGGGGCAGAACCACATTGTGATAACCGGTGTAGAACTTATCGTGGATCTCCTTGGCCAATTCCTGGGTGTCATACAGGCCAAAGACACAGGTGGTGCCTTTGCAGCTGACCACAGGACGCACCTTGGAACCAGTGCCGCCGGTGACCATACCGCCCTTTGCCACCGCTTCCTGGAAAGCGGGGATGTTGTCATAGTGGATGCCCGGGCACTCCACTGTCAGCCGGGAGGTGAACTCGATTTTGCCATTGCCGTATTTGGCAGCAGCTTCGCTGAGCACCTGCATCTGCTGGGCGGTGAGGATGCCGTTTTCGGTGATGATCCGGCCGGAAAATTCCTCGGTACCCCGGTTGAGCAAAAAGCCTTCTGCCTTGACTCGCTTGATATCGCTCTGTGTAATAGCCATATTGTTATCCTCCATCGTCTTTCCGTTCTGTTCAGGCTCTTCCTCACACCGAAAAGCCTTTCCTCGTCTTGCTTCTATTATACCCCTTGTCATCCATCAGGTAAAATAGTAATATTGAATCAAAATCATAGGCAAAAACCTATCACATTGCTAAAGAGGAGCGATTTTTGTGACCATCCGTCATCTGCGCATTTTCATCGCCGTGGCCGAGACCGGCAAAATGGGCCTGGCGGCCAAACAACTTTATATTGCCCAGCCCACCGTCAGCCAAGTCATTTCCGACATGGAGAAAAGCTACGGTGTCAAACTCTTTGAACGGCTGTCCAAAAAACTCTATATCACGCCCCAGGGAGAGCGTCTTTTGTCCTATGCCCGGCACATCGTCAGTCTTTTTGACGAAATGGAGCGCAGCATGCGCAATTCCTCCGCCCAGGTGCTTCTGCGGGTGGGCGCCACCATCACGGTGGGCGCCTGTGTCCTCTCCCCCATCATCCACCGGTATGAAGAGCTGTTTCCTCTGTCCCAGGTGCAGGTCTTTGTAGACAACACCCGGCTTATTGAGGAAATGCTGCTGGAAAGCCAGCTGGATGTGGCCCTGGTGGAAGGATCGGTGGAAAGCCCCGATCTGTGCACGCTGCCGGTGATCGAAGATGAGCTAGTGCTGGCCTGCGCCCCCGATCACCCCTTTGCGTTCCGGGAAACCCTCCATCCAGAGGAGCTGGAAGGGCAGAGCTTTGTCCTGCGGGAAAAGGGGTCGGGAACACGGGCTTTGTTTGAAGATTATCTCCGGGCCAGACAAATTGAGATCTATCCCAAATGGGTGTGCCACAGCGCCGATTCCATCCTCAGCGCCGTGGAAGAGGGCCAGGGGCTGACGGTGATCTCCCGTCTGCTGGTCCAGCCTCGGGCAGACGCGGGCCGCCTGCGGCTGCTGCGCCTGGCCGACGCCCGGCTGACCCGCTCCTTCCGGCTGGTGTACCACAAAAACAAGTATCTATCCGAGCCTTTGCGTCACCTGATGGACTGTATGCAGCAGGTCGCCGGGACGCCGGAAGATTATTTGGGATCGTAGCAGCCGTGATCCGGGGTCAGCTTATCGTTGACAGCGATCTCATAGAACCGCCAGCCGCCGGACAGGTTGTAGCAATCATAGCCCAGGCCAGTGAGCATCCGGCAGGCCAGATAGCTGCGCAGGCCGGAATGGCAGTGAATGTAGACCGGCTTGTCCTGGGGCAGTTCCCCTGCTCTCTGGCGCAGCTCGTCCAGGGGGATATGGATAAAGCCAGGGATATGGCCCACTTCCCGCTCAGAGGGAGTGCGCACATCCAGCAATGTGACAGAGCCGTCCCGGGGCAGCTTCTCCACATCGTTCCAGAAGAAGTTCTTCACCTTGCCGGTGAGGGTGTTTTCGATCA
>JAHZHY010000211.1 GCA_019420045.1 Clostridiales bacterium | reverse complement strand
GGAAAAGAGGGCTTCTTTGTCCAAAGGCTCGGTGAGTTTGTAATAAATGGCTCCTTTGTTGTCATAGGGCAGATAAGCTGTGAGAAAATCCCGGGAAAGAGTGAGCCGGGTAGAGCTTTTATCATCAGAGAAGGTGATAGTGATTTCCCAATCTTCTTCCGGCAGGGCAGTGGTGAGCAAAGGCTCCACAGAAAGCCCCTTGAGATAGTCGGTCAGGCCCTCTTCCTCCCAGGCATAGATGGGCTGTTGGGCAGTGTGGTTTGTTTGGAAAATGTGATGGATCACATGGTCAGAGGGCATGTTCTGAAAGATCAGCTCATCGGCAGTGCGGGCCGGCTGAGCCAGGGCGATGGAGCCATAGCTCATCATCATAAATAAGGTGCTCAGTCCCAGGAGGAGAGCGCCGGAGAGCTTTTTGCCGGGATGAAGCACCCGGCGCAGCCGGTAGCGCAGGGTGCGGCCGCTGGCCGAGAGGCAGGAGGTCAGCCCCAGGCTGCTTCCGGCGGTGTGCAGCAGCAAAGCAGCGTATTTGTGCCGGGTTTGGTCATCCCGGCGGTACAGCACCCCTTCGTCACAGCTTAGCTCTAAATCCTGGGCCACTTTGTAGCAGGCCAGCCAGATCAGGGGATTGAACCAACCCAAGGCCAGGGAGAAGAAAAGAAAGGCCTTGGTTTTGATGTCCTCATTGCGGATATGGCCCACCTCGTGGCGGAAAATCAGTTCCAGTTCTTCCGGGGTGTATTCCCGCTGGGGCAGAACCAGCCGCAAGGTGCGGTCAAATAGCCCCAAAGTGAGGGGTGTTGCAAGCCTGGGAGAACGGAGTAGAAGGATTTCCCGGTGGCAGCCGCTACGGGTCTGGCATTCCCGCCATAGGCGAAGGGTCTCCTCTTCGACCATCACAGGAGTGCTGCGGGGCAGAAGGTGACCGGAGAAGGGGAGAAACTGTTTCCGGCGGTTTGCAGGCTTCTCTTGGGCTTCCTGCCACAGGTGGAGACCTTTTTCATCGGTCACCAGGACGGCGTTTTTCAGCACCCGGCGGCGAAAGCGCAGGTGGGTCACCGTTTGCCACAGAAGCATTAGAACAAAACCACTCAGCCATACAACGACCATCCAGGGCCGAAAGGCAAAGGGAAGGGGCAGGATGATGCGCGGTGTGAACATTCTATCCAGGTTGAAAAGCAGATAGAGCAGATTGGGCAGAAGCCACAGGCTGGCGCAGGCTTTGGCGGAAAAAAAGCGGCGCAGCAGGGGCAGAAACAAAAGAAGCAGGGCGAAATACAAGCTGAGATACCCCAGAAGGATGAGGGCAATGGGGGATAAAAAATCGGCCGAGGGCAAAAAAGCTGGAAACAAAGGAGAAGCAGAAGATAACAGGGCAGAAGCAGAGGAAAGAGCAGCACGGTTTTCCGCCCTTTTTTCAGCGGTTTCCAGAACAGGTCCCGCTCTTCCTGCTGCCGGGCGGAAAAGCCCCAGGCGGCGACAAAAGCAAAAATCAGGCTGAGGATCAGCTTCATGGTCATCACAGTTCACCTTCCTCCAAAAGACGGCGCAATTCCATCAGATCCTTTTGGGTCAGGCGGCCGACGGAAAGGGCGGCAGCCAGAATGCCTATGTTCCCCTGGCACACATCCTGGACAAAGTGCTGGCCCTGGCGGGCCAGATAGCTTTCCTGGGAGACCAGAGGGGTGTAGCGGTTCTGGCGGCCTTCTTTCTCGATGCGGACAAAACCCTTTTCTCCCAGCCGGGTGAGGTGGGTCAGAAGGGTGGTCATGGCCGGACGGCGATGAAAAAGCTTTTGAAAATGCTCTTCGATTTCTCCACGGGAAGCAGGAACAGAGCAGTCCCACAGGGCCTGCATCACTTCCAGCTCTCCATCGGGCAGACGGCGGATGGCGGTCATAACAATCACCTCTACAAATGTAGTAATATAGTTTTATTCTACATTTGTAGAGGAATTTTGTCAAGAAAAATCCCGGCGGAAAACCCGCCGGGATTGGAAAAGTCTTATTCTTTTTTGCCGTGGGAGATCAGGTAGTAGCCACCGCCTACCACCAGAGCGCCGCCCACCAGGTTGCCCAGGCCGGAGACAAGGATGTTCCAGAAGAAGCCACCCAGGGAAATGGCGGCCTCCTGGCCGGACAGCAACGCAGAAGAGAGCAGAGTCATGTTGGCCACACAGTGCTCAAAGCCTGGAGTGATGAACATGACGATGCCCCAAAAGACCATCAGCAGCTTGGCACTTTCGCTTTGCAGCTTGAAAGAGCACCACACCGGCAGGC
>JAHZHY010000021.1 GCA_019420045.1 Clostridiales bacterium | reverse complement strand
TCCGTGCCCAGTTCAAACAGGGCATGGTGCGCCTGGATATCCGCGGCTATGAGGATCAAGTGGGTACTATCTCCACAAATCCGGTCTACACCGGCTGGTACGACAACATGGCCCTGGCCCGTCAGGCCATGAAAAACCGCTTTGACAACCTGCAGGCCGACAGCAATAACATCTGGACAACCTCTGCGCCTCAGGATGGCAGCTGCAGCTTTACAAGCATTGCACTGGAGCCGCAATACAACAACTTCAACTCCGTTGTGACGCTGCTGGCTACCAATACAGATGAAACATACAGCGCCGACAAAGGGAAACTGCCGAAATTCTATTTTGCCGGTGCAAAGGATCAGATAGACACAGAAGCACGCTCTCTGTACACCACCTGGAATCTGAATGGTTTTGCTCTGGACACCGGCGCCATTGGTGAGCAGACCCTGTCACACCGGGATCTGACCATCGAGAACGGCTTGATCCACTCGGCTGTGGATCAAGCGGACGCTGCACTGGACGAGGAAAACCCCAAGGACTCCATCTTCCACATTAAAAATGGCGCCCTCCGGCTGGAAAATGTGCAGCTTGTGGCTGAAAAAGCCAACTTCAACATCCGGCTGATGGAAGGCGGCGTGCTGGATCTGGGAAAAGATGCCCAGGCCGGCCCGGTCTATCTGGAAACGGTATACGAAAACGGAACGCCGCAATATGATCGGTCTGCCTATGTGACTGTCAGTGACGATTTCCTCACCACCACCGTATCCCAGGTGGCCGCACTGTACCTGGACCCCGGCGACGAGAGCATCCAGCGGAGACCGGGACAACGGTATGTCATCCGTCTGTCGGATGCCGTGGCCACAGCCAACGGCCATCTGATCCGCTCCAAATTTGCTCTGGAAGAAGCAGCAACCGCGGAAGGCGATCAACATGCGGTTCCCGCCGGAGAATCCACGGAAATTGACAAGTGGTTCATCGGCACCGATGGAAAGCTTTATCGCCGGGTGGCCCATGTGGAAACCAGCGCTTATTGCAAGGATCACCCCACTTCAGATGACGCCGTCATTCACACCACATGGGATTGGAACGAAGACGGCTCCGGCAGGCCTAACACCGCGGACTATGGCCGCGATGACTATGCCCTGCCGGTTTATTACCAGTACACACGCACCTTCAGCTATGATCCCAGTGTACACAGCCTGACATTAAAAGGCCAGGTCCTGGATGCTGACGGCAAGCCTGTCACCTGGATGAACAGTAGCCAGACTGCCAGCGCCGGCGGCAGCATGACCTTTGTGGTCACCCGTCTGGAAGGTATGAAAGGCAGCCGCACGGAAACCCGGTACTATATTGATGCCAACTGCCCGGTGGACAGCACTGCATCCGCTTCCAGCGGCATTTCCAGCTCCACCCTGGGCGGCAGTATCCCCTCCAACCAGCCTACAGAGGTCGAAGGCGATACCGACATCTATCTGATTACCGCTACCTGGACCGGCACCAACCAGTATGCCGCAGCCTATGCCGATTACTGGATCTATCAGCCGAAGGAAACGACTGTAATCCCCGGCTTTAGGGACAATGCTCTCACCGGCGGCGCCACCATGCACATCACCCCTCTGGAAATCCGCGATGCTGCCGTGGCGCTGGGAGAGGTCTCTCCCTCCTCTGCCGAGTGGATCGGCGCCGCTGGCGCTGATGCCGGGTACACTGCCAGCCCCAGCTTCATCACCGCCCGGAACCAGAACCTGGGCAGCACGATGGTAGCCGGAACGGAATTTGGTCTGTATTTTACCAAGCTGACTACCGATCCCGCCAAAAAAGTGGCCGACACTGATCCTATGACGCTGAACGGCTCTACTTATTATTATGAAGCTGGCATAGATGGACAAAAGCAATACTTTATGCGGGCTCCCACCTTGCTTCCCAATGCGCCAGAAGATGTACAGGAGGAACTGGGAACTCCTCAAAATCTCAACAGCGCCGATGCGGGAATTTATTCCGTAGAGCTTTACGCTTTGGAGGGCTCTGATTACACCGGTTTGAGCGGATGGAAAGAACAGATTTTCACCATTTATCCTTACAGCGGCACACTGTATGTGGAAGGCACAAACCATGTGGTGATTGGAGACAATGCTGGTGAAGAAACCTATCGGCAAAAGCTGACCGAAGCACTGTTTGCCGATGGATCTCAGGTGGAGATCACCGACCGCTATGGCAATACTCTGCCCTTTGAAAACTGTGCCTTCACCTTTGAAACGGTCAGTGCGGACGCTCAGCTGTCGGCTGACGGCTGGCCCATGTCCCAGGGGCTGTATAACCTGGTGGTGACTCCTTGGGGAGAAGGCACGCCGTCTGTGGTGGAAGGCAGCTCCGTCAACCCCAATTACAGCGTTTCCGCTGTGGGCGCCCTGCCGGTGCTGCTGTCCAAAAATCCTCTCAATGTTTTTGTTGTTCCAGAGGATGGAGTCACCGTTCCTTATAAAGGAGCAGTATACACGGAAACCGATGTGGAAGCCTATGACGGCGATTTGAACACCTCCGGCAACTATCAGCTCTGGATGTGCGCCATTGACGAATCCGGCCAACCGGTAGACAGCAACAAGCAGCCCATCGACATAAGTGAAATTCCCATCCAGGGCGATGATGCCCGGCGCCTGATGCCGGCGGACTACAATCTGCAGATCGGCACACCCCGGCAGACACCACAGGATGTGGGTTCTTACACTCTGCTGGCTACCGATGCCACCGGCCGGTATATCGGCATCAGCACCCTGACCATTGCGGCCAACGGCAACATCACCCGTGCTGTCGATCCGAAGGAAATGGTCTACACCGGCCGTTATCTCTATCCTTCTGTGTCGGTGACCTCCAGCGACGGTACGCAGTTGGTGCGCAACCAGGACTATGTGGTGAGAATCCATGAAGCAAACGACCAGATGGCCAGCGCTCCCCGGGATGCAGGCAGCTATACCTATCAGATCCGCGGCATCAACAACTATGCAGAAAATGCGGCAACCGAAGTTCCCTTTACCGTCAAAGCAAAAATGCTGGACAATACCGATGTGGACCTGAGCGGCTCTGTCATGCCTGTAGAGATCCATATGCCCAGTACCGGTATCTGGAGTGCAGGCAATGTGGGCCCCAATGAAACCCTGACCTACAATGGCACAAGGCTGGCCAGTGGTACGGATTACACAATCACTTACTATCACTGGAAAGACGATGACCAATATAATTCGGAAACACCGGTGGAAACTTTTGTCCAGCCTGGGGACTACGCAGCGGTCATCACCGGAAAAGGCAATTTTGCCGGTACTGTCATCAAAAAGTACACCCTGATTTCGGTGGATGAAGATGCCGAACTGAATGTTTCCGCTCCTGGAAGCCTGATCTACAACGGCTGCACTTTCGAAAACTACAACTGGCATTCCCAGGCTGTCATCACAGTGAAGGACAATGCCCCTCACTCCGATGCTGACCTGAAGGGCGCCAGCTACCGTTATGAGGTCTACCGGCTGGAAGACGGCAATGTGGACCAGACTCCCCTGCCGGAAAACGCCAGACTGGATGCCGGTGCCTATGCAGTGAAGGTCATTGCAACTCTGGCAGACAGGAAAACAGAGTTGACCGGCTGGAGCGGCCTCACCATCGAACCCCGCAGAGTGATCGTGACAGTAAACGAAGCCTCCAAAACCTACGGCACAGCCGACCCTGCACTGACCTACACCACCGATCTTCAGACCCAGACAGGTCAAGGCAATGTGGACCCTGCTACCGGTTTCTATGAGGGCGACACCGTCACCGGCAACTTCAGCCGCGCTCCCGGTGAGAATTCCCAGAACACAGGTTATGATTACACCATCGGCACATTCTCTGCCGGCGGCAATTATACCGTATTGCTGTCCACCGACACCACCTTCCGCATCACCCAGAAATCCATCGGTACCGGCGGTAATATGGATGCGGAAATCAGCGCTCTGATCAACGAGGAAGTGGCGTACACCGGCTATGCCGTAATGCCTGTCCAGAGCGTCACCTATACGCCTGAAGGGCAGGAATCCCATTCGCTGCAAGCCGGACGGGACTACCAGCTCTCCTATGAGGTCTGGAAAGGCCAGCAAAAGGAAGACGGCACACTGTATACCCCGGATGAAGAAGGGGCCCAGGGCAGCTGGGTCTCGCTGGGCAGCGTCCCTGTGGATGTGGGTTACTATCGGGTGATCGTCAATGCCACTGCGGCTACATCCCTTCCCAACAACTACACAGGCTCTTTTGCCCAGCGCTTCCAGATCGTGCGCAACACCGATGCGCTGGAACTGAATCTGGGGCAGGAAACGGCGGTTTACAAGGCTGCTCCCTATACC
>JAHZHY010000210.1 GCA_019420045.1 Clostridiales bacterium | reverse complement strand
TCCATGGATGTGTTGGATTTTTTCGTCGTATCGAAAGCATAGTACATCACACAGCGGGTACCGGTATCCCGGACAAAGGCATTTGCTCCCAGAACAAACTCATCTGCGCCAAAATAGCGATAGCTGAACGCATTGGGAACGGTCACCAAGGCGGCCACTGTATATTCCACATCCCGGTATTCTACCGCCCGTGTGCTGCAATTCGCCTCGTTGGGGATATCCTCCAAATTCTCGTAGACCTGGCCGGTAATGGGATCATAATACTCATACCGCTCCACATACCGCAAAGTCACTTTGTCTCCCAGCTTGGCCCAGTGGCTGTTCTCCTCTGCTTTCCCATAGTCGTCTTCCGAATAGACTGCGGCAATGGCATGGCTGTCCGGCTGACTGAGAGCGGAAAGGTCGCCTTCCAGCACAGTCAAATGGTCCAGGGCAAAAGACTCCATGCCATAAAGCTGGGCCCTGTCTGCCAAAAGCCCCTCCGGGGTTCGCTCCATATAACCGATCATGGAATCGATCTGCTCCTGAGAGTTCCACTGGCTCTGAACCGAACGGTAATAATCTTCGGTGACAAATTCCTCAACAGGGGACACTTTGCCATAGATCCTGCCGCTCTCTGTAATGCCTCCCTGGGCATCGATAGCATCGATCACCTCTTCCGGCACGGCCGTTTCCGCACTGAAATCATCCGTGGATTGGAATTTTCCCCCGTCTGCCACAATGAAATCGCTGGCGGTAAATCCGGAAATGAATTTTTCCATATCAAAGCTTCCGGCAAAGGTGACCGTCATGGTGAGAAGCACCACCGCCAAAGCCAAAGAAAGCATGGTCACAGCGGTTTTTCCCCGATTGCGTCCCAGATTGGCCCAGGCCATGGACAACAGGGACACCTTCCCATCTCCTTTTTTCTCCTTACTGCGGGAAACTTTTCCTTCGGTATAACGCACCGCCTCCACCGGCGAGACCTTCCCCGCCACCTTTCCCGGGCGCCTGCAGGAGATGAAAACGGTCACCAAGGCAAAGGCGGCCGATGCTGCAAAAAGAACCGGACTGACCGATACCATTTCAGTGACTCCGTTGAGGCGGGCCGCCACCAGTGGGGTAAGAACCCCTCCCAGAAGCCAACCCAGCACCAGACCGATGGGAATGCCCATCAACGAAAGGATCAGCGCCTGACTTCGGATGATCCGGCGCAGCTGCCGGGGCGTGGTACCAATGGTTTTCAGCAAACCATAAAAGTGGATATCCCCTGCCACAGAAATTTGAAATACATTATAAATGATGAGATAACCGGTGAGCAGAATAAGGATCAGCATGGCCACCAAAACCACGGCCGTCGTCGGATCCAGTTTGTTGGAAAGCTGGGCGCCGGTGTAACCCCAGTTGACACCAAGGGCAATCCAGTTTTCTCCCTGGCCACGATGCCCTTTTTCATAACCATGGTCTTCCAGGATCTTCACCATGTCGGATTCAATGGAACGGGAGCCGTTTTTCAGCATCACATCCAGGGAATATCCGCCGGTCAACTGGTCCTCCCCTGGAGGTGTGACGCCCGTTTCCTGCAAAACGGCCTCCACCCGGCTTTCCGGAATCAAAATGTGGCTCGCTGTGATGGCCTCATCGTACTCCCACCATCCGCACAATGTAAAGGTCTGGGTGGTTTCGTGGCCATCCACCAGAAAAGTGACAGTGAACTGCTCTCCCACCTTTGGTGTGATCCCCAAGAGCTTCAAAACACGGGTATCTGTGGCGGCCTCGTTGGTGTTTTCCTTGGGCAGCCGGCCTTCCACCGGGTCACAATATATAAAATGCGCTTCTTTTTCGTCGCAATAGCTGATTTCCACATGGGATTTGTGAAAGGGCGCCTCCTCGGGCATTCCCAAAAATCGGCGTACGCCCCATTCCTTGATAAGGGGATCGCCTTTCAGCGCATCAAACTGTTCTTTGCTCAGGCTCTTAAAGGTGCCATGGGCCCATCCCCCGGCCTGACGGAAGGCATTTTCTTGTATCCCTTCGTTGATGGACAGTGCGATGGTGAAAAGCGAGGTGAAAAGAACCGCTGTCAATGCAATGGCCAGGACAGCCACGATGTTCCGCGTCCGGCTGGCCAGAAGAAAGCGCAGGCTCAGACGGCGAATGCAGCCTTGATTGGAAACTTTCATCGGGGCACCTCCTCACCGTGTGACAATGCGCCCATCCTCAATGCGGACGATGCGATGGGCCATTTGTGCAATTTCTTCGTTGTGGGTGATCATCACCATGGTCTGAGCAAATTTCTGCCCTGTCACTTTCATCAGGCTGAGCACATCCTGGCTGGTTTTGC
>JAHZHY010000209.1 GCA_019420045.1 Clostridiales bacterium | reverse complement strand
CTTGCCGTCGCTATTATCAATAAAGGTGTCCTTGGGGCTCCACCAGCATTGCTCGCTGTCATAGGGGCCATGACCCTGGTAACTCACATTAAAGGAAAAATAGGGCTTGCCGGTTTCCTTGTTTTCTTCGTAGAAATGGATGATCTCCGGGAAGAGCACTTCATCCATGGCCACTTCTCCACCGGTGAACTGCTCATAATAGTTTTCCACAAAGTAGTAATTTTCAAACCCCAGATACTGGTTGATATTTTCCCGGTTGTAGAACCACTCAAAACAGGGATGGCTGCCCTCCACCGTGTAGCCCTCATCCCGGAAATACCAGGGATAGGCATTGGTGTCGGTGCGGAAATTGTTCAGCTGAGAGTAACCGGTGAGGAAGCACCGCTCGGTGTCCACCGTGCCCCCTGCGAAGATGTTGGTCACCAGATTGCCGGAAATCCCCTCTTCCTCCAGCTTGTGGTATTCCTCATAGGCATCATAGGCCAGGTTCACTTCTTCAAACTTGCTGAAATCGTTGTAGGCCTCCAGCATGACAGAGATCACATTGACCTTTTTGTCCTCGGGAATGTGGGCGTCTTCGTAATCTTCCATGATAGCCTGGGCGGCATCCTCATCATAGCCTGTAGGTGGCTGATCAATGGCGTCGGTAATGCTATGCAGGAAGGGATAGACAAAACCTCTGGAAATATAAACCTGGGTATCTGACCAGGGGCTGATCAGTTCCGAATTGTCGATGGCAGCGTCGTAGCTATACAGATTGTCGTCAGTATATTTTCCACTGACCAGAAAAGCGATGATGAGTACAGCCAAAGCGCCGCCTGTACGCACCAGGGGATGGGGGCTGCCCCGCAAGAAAAAGAAAAACAGCACCGTCACCGCCAACACTCCGGCCAAAGTCCACCACATCCCGGCGGTGGGAATGATTTGGTATTTCCCAGCCATGTTCCTGGCTTCCCGCACCAAAAGCACATCGGCGCAAAGCAACGGATCGTTGCGCAAAGCCAGCTTGAACCAGTTGACAAAAGTGCCGCCTAAAATGACAACGCTCTGAAGCAAAAAGGCCAACCAGGCCCGTCCCAGAAGAAAATACAGCAGTGCTCCCAGCAAAAGCACCGGAAGTGCATTGAGAAGAATGAGAAGGGGAAATTCAAAATAGCTCTCAAACATCTCACTGCCGTATTCCGAGGCGGCAAAGGCCAGACTGATCACAGCCACTCCAAAGGTGGCCGCCAGATAAATTAAACCGGTATACACCCAAAAAAGCACCTTTTTCCAGGTGCTCCAGCTTTCCAAGGGCTTTTTCTGAAAAACGAACCACTGTTTAGAGCCGGGTGAAGCATCTTCTCCCCTCTGCTTGGCTGTGGACATAATGCTGAATAATTTCATGAGGGAAACGATCCCATCCTTTCTTTCCTTTATTACCAATCGAATTGCTGCCGGGGTGCTCTGGGCAGAGGAGTGTCCTCCTGCTGGGTCTGCTCAAAAGAGAGAGTCTGCACTTTGCGGAAAAAGTCATACACCGGCTGAAGCTTCTTAAAATCCTTTTCCAGCTTCTGCGCCAGCTGGGGCGAAAAAAGGATCTCCGCCTCCTCCGGCGAGCAGGTGTGGGTTACCGCCACATTCTTCTGATCCAGCCACAGCTTTTCCCGGCCCTGGGCCTGGGGGAATTTGCTCCGTTTGTACCGGTCCCCTTCCAAAAGGAAATAGCCATTCTTCCCCAGGGCTTTGTCGGCCTTACCGAAATCCGGGTCCTGACGCAAAATCAGCCCCCGCAAAGTGTCCATATCCCGTGGGCTGGCCCGGTAATAACCGCAGCCCCAGCGGACAAAGCGAGGGGAAAACTCAAAATAAAAAGCCGGCGGCCCCTGATAGAGCTTCTTTTCCCGCAGGAAAACGCACCAGCACACATCCCGGAAAGTGGATTTATCCTTTGTGAAGCGGGTATCCCGATAGATCCGTGAGATGGAACGGCCCACTTTGGGCTCGGCGATCAGGCTGTCGTCCAGCTTCCAGATGCCGGGCTGCAATTCCAGAACCAGCTGACGCATGGGCGAAAGCACCAGCCGGTCATAGTCCTTCCGATGCTCCCGGAACCATTCTTTGCTGTCCCGCAGCTTGTTTTCCATCAAAAAATCCAGCGCTTCCTTGGAAAAAGCCACTCTTTTGCCTCCTTCGACAACATACTGCTTTTTTTTTTCACCCTTCCCCCGGAATTTGTCAAGAAAAAGACACAGTCAAAACAGTTCCTTCTTGCCTTTTTTCACAAAATTTTCTATAATCTTCATAGAATATTCAGAATTTCGTTGGGGATTTGTCCTTGCATTCCCCCTTCCCAGGCTGTATTATTGTTATTAGTACAGTCTCTCCCACGGAAAGGAGTGTTGGGCATGAAACTGCGCCAGAAATTAACTCACCTGGCCTCCCAGAATATGCGCCGGGTCTGCTTTTATCTTTTTCCCTTTTTTTTGAATCTGGTGCTTTACTGCAACCTGACCCCCTCCCCATCCCTTGCCCCGCGCACACCCCGCTTTTCCTTTGATCTGCCGGGGGTGCTTCGCTTTCTGCTGGCTCTGCTGCTGATTTTCATTGGCTATGTGCTTTTCACCATTCTGACCCGCCGTCCATGGCTGGCCGCTTTGGTGCTGTCCGTGCCTCTTTATGTGATCTCCATGGTGGACTACTATAAATATTACGCCCTGGGCACTCGCATCTCCATGGACGATATCATCATGGTTTTCAGCCTCCACGACCTGTGGACGCCCCAGGGGGCTGCGGGAAATGGAATGTTTTTCAGTCCCCTTCTTTTTGTCACTCTCCCCCTCCTGTGCCTGTATATCCACTTTCTCCGGGTGCTGCGGGTGGAAGATGCGGTGCATTTTCACGGCCGCCGGGTCATCTGCGGCGCGCTGGCCATGTGGTGCCTGCTCACCTTTTCCACAAACAGCCTGGCTTATCAGATCTTTGACCCCCAGCTGCAGGCTTACAGCGTGGTGCCCTCTTCCCGCACCAATACGCCCCGTCTCACCTCCATCGATTGCCTGATCGGCTCGGTCTATTATGACGAATTCACCGACGAACGGGCCACAGAGGACAATGTACAGCGCCTGCTCTCTGCCTATGAGCCTCAGGCCGGAACCGGTGTGCGCCCTGATATCCTGGTGGTAATGAGTGAATCCTACTTTGATCTGCGCCGGGTGGACGGTCTGAAAGTGGACGACTCCCTTTACCAGAACTTCCGGCGGATGCAATCCCAGGGCTGCTATGGCCGGGTGGTGGTGCCCGCCTTCGGCGGCGGCACGGCCTCTTCCGAGTTTGAAGTGCTCAGCGGCACTTCCAACGCCGCCTTGCAGGGCACTCGCTCTCCCTATGCCGGTATTTCTTCCTGGGACACCCTTCCCTCCTTCCGGGATTATTTCGGGAATGAGGGATACAACTGCACCTATGTGCACCCCTTCAAAGGCTCGTTTTACAATCGCGCCAACGCCTTCGCCGCCATGGGCTTTGACCGGATGTTGTTCCAGGAGGATCTGACCGTTCCGGTGGAGGAGTACTCCCGGGATATTCACATCAACGATGCCACCCTGACCCGACAACTCATCGCCCTTCTGGAAGAAGAGACCGACGATCCCCAGTTTATCTGGGCCACTTCCATGCAGAACCACTCCCCCTATGTGACCATGGAAGAAAGCGATCCCTGGCTCATCGATGCGCCGGAGGGCGTGCTCAGCGAAGGTGAACTGGATGGGCTGCGGGCCTATGCCGTGGGCATCCGGGATACCGACCAGGCCCTGGGCCAGCTTCTGGACTACATCGACAGCCGGGAAAAACCCACCGCCCTGTTGTTCTTCGGCGACCACCAGCCTTTGCTGGAAGGATATAAAAAGCTCAACGGCATTGAAACCGATACCCTCTATGAGGACCTTTCCAATCTGACCACCGACTATGCCATCTACACCAATTACCAGGCTCCCCTCACTTCCATCGACGGCAGCGACACTCGACGCACCGACCGGCCTTTCAGCGCCTGCTATCTGATGGATGTCTATCTCACAGCCCTGGGCATGCCCAAGGATTCCTATCTGTCCTTCCTGGACGATGCCTTCCGTCACCTGCCGGTGTATTCTCTGCTGATCACCCAGGAAGAAGGAGAGAAAAAGGATGTGCAGCGGTGTCGGGATGCTTTGGATATTCTCTCCTATGACCGGGCCATGGGCGAGCACTATTCTTCTCAAATACAATAAATAATAAAATAACAGAAAGGCTCCCTTTTCAGGGAGATGGGTTTTGTTTTATGGATGTTTTGTATGCTTCTCCCCGTTTGGAGTTTTCCCTATGGGATCAGCAGGACCCCCAGCTGGCCCACACCCTGTGGGGAAATCCCCAGGTCACCCATTTTCTCACCACCAATGGAACTATGACCCCGGAACAGATCGATGAGCGTCTGGCAAAAGAAATTGAACAATACCAGCGCTGCGGGCTTCAGTACCACCCGGTGTTTCTCCGGGAAGGCGGGGCCTTTATCGGTGTGTGCGGCCTGCGTCCCTATGGCATGGGGGCGGACATCTTCGAGCTGGGCGTCCATCTGCTTCCCGATTACTGGCATGCAGGCTATGCCCAGGAGGCGGCCCGCCGTACCATCGACCGGGCTTTTTCCCAGTTGGGATGCCAGGCGGTGTTTGCCGGTCACCATCCCAAAAACACCGCTTCCCGTGCTCTGCTGCTTCGTTTGGGATTTGTGTATGACCATGACGAATTCTATTCCCCCACCGGACTGTATCACCCCTCCTACTTCCTGTGGCGGTCGGCCTATCAGGGGAAATAATCTGATTCTTTCTATATTATATATAAATATAAAACAAAAAGCGCCCTGAAGGGCGCTTTTTGTTTTTCTTTTCCCTCTTCACAGGCCAATAAATTTCCCATTGGAAAATCCACCTTTTTTAGCTTACAGGAGGAAGAGCAGCGGAGGAGCTGATCTTTCATTCCATCACCACCGGA
>JAHZHY010000208.1 GCA_019420045.1 Clostridiales bacterium | reverse complement strand
GGGTGCGGGACCTGTTCAAGCAGGCCCAGGAAAAAGCCCCCTGTATTGTTTTTATCGACGAAATCGACACCATCGGCAAACGCCGGGACTCCGCCATGGGCGGCAACGACGAACGGGAGCAGACCCTCAACCAGCTGCTCAGCGAGATGGACGGCTTTGATGGCAGCCGGGGCGTGATCATCCTGGCGGCCACCAACCGGCCGGAATCTCTCGACCCGGCTCTGCTGCGTCCCGGCCGCTTCGACCGGCGCATCCCGGTGGAGCTGCCCGACTTGGAAGGACGCATTGCCATTCTGAAGGTCCATGCCAAAGATGTGCATGTGGCCCCTGGCGTGGATTTCGGCGTAATTGCCCGGGCCACCGCCGGTGCTTCCGGTGCAGAGCTGGCCAACATCATCAACGAAGGCGCCCTGCGGGCTGTGCGCTGCGGCCGGGACCAAGTGGAACAGCAGGACTTTGAAGAGGCTGTGGAAACGGTCATCGCCGGTTACCAGCGGAAAAACTCCGCCATCAACGAAAAAGAAAAGCAGATCGTGGCCTACCACGAGATCGGCCATGCCCTGGTGGCCGCCAAGCAAAAAGACAGCGCTCCGGTGCACAAGATCACCATTGTTCCCCGGACTTCCGGTGCTCTGGGCTATACCATGCAGGTGGACGAACAGGAACGGAAACTGCTCAGCCGGGAAGAGGCCCTGGCTAAGATCGCCACCCTCACCGGCGGCCGGGCTGCCGAGGAGCTGATCTTCGGCACCGGTTCCTCCGGCGCTTCCAACGACATCGAGCAGGCCACCAAGCTGGCCCGCACCATGATCACCCGCTATGGCATGAGCCCCCATTTTGACATGATGGCTCTGGAAACGGTAACCAACCAGTACCTGGGCGGGGACAGTTCCCTCACCTGCTCTCCCTCCACCGCCGCCAAGGTAGACGAAGAGGTGCTCCAGGTGATCAAAAGCTGCCATGCCAAGGCTTCGGAGATCCTGGCGCAGAATGTGGAAAAACTCCATGCTCTGGCGGCCTATCTTCTGGAAAAGGAGACCATCACCGGAGAAGAGTTCATGGCCATTCTCAATCAGTAAAAAAGATGCCCTCAAGGAAAACCCCTTGAGGGCATTTCTTATTTTTTCTCTTTGTTATTTTTCAGGCTGTTCTGCCCATCGATCTCCTGCTGGAATTCTTCTTTGGTTTCCTGCTCCACAGTTTGCCGCAGGCCGGAAACCCGGGAACGGAACTCCACCGGAGTGAGATCCGTGGTAGGCATGGCGGTGGCCACCCATTTCATCTTGCCCAGGCTGCTGTCCAGCAGCATAAACGGCTGAAACAGGGTGAACAGAAAGGCGTGCAGCACCCCCAGTTTAGGAGCGCGGAAACAGAACAGCAATAAAAGCATGGCACCCAGCAAACCATAAAGCATGGGGCGCGCCAGACCCAAAAGGAGCAAAAGCAGCTCTGCCACACTGGCTGCCATATTCCATACGCTGCCCATGTCATAGCCCTTTTCCTGGGCCAGCCGCATACGGGCGGGAAGATAGAGCATATTGCACACCAATGAAACAAGAAGAACCCCTCCCACCAAAAGCAGCGGTCCCCAGTTCCAGGCTTCGGCCTCTCCTGCCCTTTGCTCAAAACCAAAATAGCGATGGGGGATCACACCCCAGCTTTCATCCCACCGGGCTTCCCGCAGCCCCACCTGAATCACCAGCAGAGATACAGCCAGATAGGCCAGGATCACCAGACACACCAGCGCAAAGACGATCCACCGCCCGGGTACCTCCATCACTTCCCTGTCCTGAAAGTAAAACCCCAGGCTCAGGAGGAAATACACAGCAGAGGCCGCCGATAAAAACAGCAGCAACGCAACAAAGGGGCCGTGAACCGGCTGAATCATACTAAAGGAACGGGTCACTTCCCACAAAAACAGGGAAACTGCTCCCCACAAAAGCACAAAAACCAGACTGCCGGGAAAAAACCGTCGGGAGCGCATCATGCCGCTGGATAACATCTGAATTCCTCCTTTTAATATCATAAGAAACTTATTTTCTTTTTATATCGCTTATTTTTATTGACCTCTTCTTTTTATTGTGATATTATAATAACATAAAACTCCATTCTCTGTCAATTTGCAGCAATATGAACAAAGGAGGGTTTGATGATGAAAAAACGCACAGTATTTCTTTGCCTTCTGGCCCTTCTGCTCCTTTTGGCCCCAGGCTGCCGCCAGGAGAAAGAAGAAAAGACTCCCAATAAACAAAAAGAAGAAGTGCAGCAAGAACAGAAAAATGAGAAAAATAACGAGGAAGAGGAAGTGCCCACCCTCACCGCTCTGCCGAGTGCAAAGGAGCGGATGGAAGCGCTGCAAAGCCTTTCGGAAGAAGGGCGTAAGGCCTATAACGATCAGATTTACGCTTTGCTCAATGAATGTTCCTCTCAGGACATTCAGGACGGTCTGAAAAAAGAGCTGGAAACCTGGAGCGCCCAGGTGGAAGGCGTCACCTTTACCGATGTGTCCATTGAAATCTATCAGGACCCGCTCTTGATGTGGAGCAATGGAAACAAGCGGCAATATCGGAACATCACGGCGAACATCCAGCTTTTCTATGACCCTTCTTCGGTAGAGGGGGAAGAAAAGCAAGTAATGGAGCCTCTTTTTGAAGAGGTCCAGCAGATCATCCGCCAAAGCCCCTATTCCCTCAAGCTGAATTCCGCTTGGCTGGCCTTCACCGACCAAGACACCGATTATCCCAACTACACCGTGGACAATGTGAGCGTAGGTTTGACTGGTGAGGATGATCTTGCATCTCCCATCCCTCCGGAAGAACAGACCCTGCAAACCCTGGCCTACGAAAAAATTGCCGCCTTCAACGACCAGGAATTTTCCGGGGAACAATTCCAAGGCCTGCCATATTCCAACATGACCCTCAGCCGCTTCGGCATGACCCAGGAATCCCCGGTGCTGGAATGTGAAGTCCGCATCCAGGAATCCAATGGGGAAGACGCCCAGGCCTTCGCCCAAAAGCTGGAGGCCCTGGCCCAGGAACTGGCCGATGAGTGGATGGGCGAAAGCGCCGCTCTGGACACGCTGGGACTCACCACCGCCAGGATCACCTTTGACCTGCGTTATTCTCCCGACGATCCTCTGATCTATGAGTTCCCCCTGGGCGGAGCATAAAAATCCCTATACGCAAAAAAGGA
>JAHZHY010000207.1 GCA_019420045.1 Clostridiales bacterium | reverse complement strand
TGCATGGTCCATTCCGTTCAATTTGAACAATGCGTGCCGGGCACCATGAAAAATCTGTAAACACAACCAAAACCATATAGACAGAAACCGGGGGAATCATATATAATGGTAGGTACTTATGGGAGGTATCGGGATGATACAGTTAGAAGAACTGCGTACCAATTTGATCAATATAAAGCCTGAGCTGATGGAGCTGCGGGGAGCGCTGGATCTGGAAAACGGCGCCAAAGAGGCTGCCGAACTGGAACAGAAGACTTCGGCCCCCGGTTTCTGGGATGAGCCGGAGCAGTCCCAGAAGGTGCTGCAGCGGATCAAGCAGCTGAAGGACAAAGCCACCCGCTATGAAAAGCTGGAGGGTCTTTATAATGACACCCTGGAGCTGATCGACATGGCTCTGGAGGAGGGCGACGAAAGCCTCTATCAGGAAGTGCAGCAGGATTACGACAAATTCCAGGCTATGCTGGAGGAAGAAAAGCTCTCCACCCTGCTCAAAGGGGAATATGATAAAAACAACGCCATCATGTCCTTTCACGCCGGAGCCGGCGGCACCGAGGCCCAGGACTGGACCGGGATGCTGTACCGGATGTATACCCACTGGGCCGAGCGCCGGGGATTCCGCTATAAGATCCTGGATTATATCGGCGGCGAAGAAGCGGGCATCAAAAGCGCCGACATCCTCATTGAAGGGGAAAATGCCTTTGGTTATCTGAAAAGCGAAATGGGTGTTCATCGCTTGGTGCGGGTTTCGCCCTTTGACGCATCGGGCCGGCGGCACACCTCCTTTGCGGCGGTGGAAGTGATGCCCGAAATGACCGACGATGTGGACATCGACATCCGTCCCGAAGATCTGAAAGTGGACACCTACCGATCCGGCGGCGCCGGCGGTCAGCATGTGAACAAGACCGAATCGGCCATCCGCATCACCCACATCCCCACCGGCATCATTGTGGCCTGTCAGAACGAGCGCAGCCAGCACCAGAACCGGGAAGTGGCCATGCGGATGCTCAAGTCCAAACTGATGGAGATCAAAGAGCGGGAGCACCTGGACAAAATTGAGGATATCAAGGGCGAGCAGAAAAAGATCGAATGGGGCAGCCAGATCCGCTCCTATGTGTTCATGCCCTACACCCTGGTGAAGGATCACCGCACCGGCTGTGAAAACGGCAACATCCAGGCGGTGATGGATGGGGATCTGGACAGTTTCATCAATGCCTATCTGAAGGCTTCGGCCACAGGAAACTGGGCAAAATAGGAAAAACAGAGACGGGCTACAGGGCCCGTTGGGGAGAGCCGTCCTGCTGGGGCGGCTCCCTGCTTTTTCAGCTAATTTTCTGAATGCAAAGGAGAACAGTATGCGTATTGCGGCCATCGGTGATGTGTGCGGCCAGCCGGGGCTTTTGACTCTGGAAAAAAATCTGCGCCTTCTGCGGCGGCAGGAAGGAGTGCATTTCATCGTCGTCAACGGGGAAAATGCCTCTATGCGGGGCATCACCCCCAAGCAGGCCCGGTGGATCTTTGACGCCGGAGCCGATGTGATCACCCTGGGAAACCACGCCTATGCCCAGCGCTCCATCTGCGATTATCTGGACGACGGGGACCCCATCATCCGGCCCCACAATGTGGCGCCTCAGCTGGCGGGATGCGGCTTTTGCCATGTGGATTACAATGGAGTGGATATCTGCGTCATCAATCTTCTGGGGCGGCTCAATATGGATTTCCGCACCTCCGATCCCTTTGAGGCGGCGGACCGGCTGCTGAAACAGGAGAAGGCCGACATTTTCCTGGTGGATTTTCACGCCGAGGCCACCAGCGAGAAAAAGGCCCTGGGCTATTTTCTGGATGGCCGGGTGTCGGCGGTGTGGGGCACCCACACCCATGTGCAGACCGCCGATGAGCGGATCTTGCCCCAAGGCACCGGTTTTCTCACCGATGTGGGGATGACCGGGGCCCAGGAGTCGGTGATCGGTGTCAAATACCAGCAGTCGGTGTCCTATTTCCGGGGAGAACTGGGGCCCCGTTTCGAATCCAGTGACTTGGACTGCGCTTTGCTGGGAGCGATTTTTGACATTGACGAAAAGACCGGCCGCTGCCAGAAAGTGCAGCGGGTGAACATCCGGTAAAAAAGAAGCGGCAACCATGGAAAAGGCGGGAAAACCGCCGGAAAGGAGGGACCCTTTTGTCCCAATTTATCGCAGAAGATCTGGGGGATATGGCGGTGCGGTGGGCCGCACCCATTCTGGAAAGCCCCGGCGTGCAGCATTTGTATACCACCCGTCAAGGCGGCGTCAGCCAGGGGAAATTTGAAAGCCTGAATTTCCGCCACACCGGCGACAGCCCGGAGAATATCCGGGAGAACTGTGTGCGGGCCGCAGCGCTCTTGGGGTGCGATTATGAGGATATCGTCCGCACCCGCCAGGAGCACACCGATCTTATCGATGTGGTGCGCCAGTGGGCGCCTGGTATGCGCATCGGCTTTGACAACAAGCAGCCCAGTGACGGGCTTATTACCAATGTGCCCGGGGTCTGCCTCATGGGCTTTTACGCTGACTGTCAGCTGCTGATGTTCTATGACAAGCGGAATCATGCCATCGGCTGCGTCCATTCCGGCTGGCGGGGCACTGCCCAGGCCATCGGAGAAAAGACCATCGCCCTGATGAAAAAAGAGTATGGGACGAATCCGGAGGATCTGGTGTGCGCCATCGGCCCTTCCATCTGCCAGGATTGTTTTGAGACTGACCGGGATGTATACGACCTGCTCACGGCCCGCTTTGGGAAAGAAGCCGAGCGGTTCTGCCAGGTGCGGGGAGACAAATTCCACTGGGATACCAAGGGGCTGAATTTCTGGCGCCTCACCCAGGCGGGAGTACCAGCGGAGCAGGTGGCCGTCAGTGAGGAATGCACCTGCTGCGGTGAGGAGAAGCTGTGGTGGTCCCACCGGCGTCAGGGTACCCATAGAGGTGTTCACGCCGGACTGATCGCACTGGAACGGTGAAGCCTATGAGACGATCTTTTTTGGCGCTGCTGCTGATTTTGTCTTTTTTGTGCGGCGGCTGCCATACCACCGAAGCGGGGGGAGAGACAGAGGAGAACCAGAATGCTGTGGGACTTCCCCAGCAGCAACCGGAGGAGGAGACAGAGACCACTGTGCCCGGCCAGAAAACCGCCATTGCCCTGGCCTACAATCCTTCCGATTCCCTCAACCCCTTCCAGGTGACTACCGAATACAACTATTACTTGCTGCCGCTGATT
>JAHZHY010000206.1 GCA_019420045.1 Clostridiales bacterium | reverse complement strand
CTCCCCGTGGCGTGCCTCAGATCGAAGTGACCTTTGACATCGACGCCAACGGCATCGTCAATGTCTCCGCCAAGGATCTGGGTACCGGCAAGGAGCAGAAGATCACCATCACTTCTTCCACCAACCTGTCCAAGGAAGACATTGACAAGGCTGTGAAGGAAGCCGAGCAGTTTGCCGAGCAGGACAAGAAGCGTCACGAAGAGATCGACATCCGCAACAACGCGGAGAACCTGGTCTATTCCACCGAAAAGAGCCTGAAGGACCTGGGCGACAAGGTGACCGACGAAGAGAAGAAGCCCATCGAAGAGCAGATGGAAAAGGTGAAGGAAGCTCTGAAGGGCGAGAATGTGGAAACCATCAAGCAGGAGACCGAAGAGCTGACCAAGCGCTTCTATTCCATCGCCGAAAAGCTGTATAAGGACGCCGCTCCTCAGGAAGGCCAGCAGGCCGAGGCACAGCCTGGCGCAAACAATGCCGACGGCAATGTGTATGACGCCGACTACAAAGTGGTTGACGAGGACGAAAGCAACAAATAAGCAAGGGATGATAGCCTGTCGGGCGGCCGCAATGGCGGCCGCCTGACGGTGGTTTTGCCAAAGGAGAAAAAATTCTATGCCCGAAGAGAGAAGAGATCTCTACGAAGTGCTGGGCCTGCAGCGGGGCGCTTCGGAGGATGAGATCAAAAAAGCATACCGCAAGCTGGCAAAAAAATATCACCCGGATTTGAACCCCGGCGACAAGACCGCCGAGGAAAAGATGAAAGAAGTCAACGCCGCCTATGAGATCCTCTCCGACCCGGAGAAAAAGGCTCGGTACGACCAGTTCGGCCATGCCGGGGTGGACCCCTCCTATGGGGCTGGGGCAGGATATGGCGGCCAGTACACAGGGTTTGAAGATTTTGACCTGGGAAGCATTTTTGACAGCTTTTTCGGCGGCGGCCAGCAGGCCCGCCGCACCGGCCCCCGCCGTGGGGAAAACATCCAGGTCAGCCTGAATCTGAGTTTTGAGGAAGCGGCCTTCGGCTGCGAAAAGAAGATCACCCTGAACCGGGTGGAGAAGTGCCCTGACTGCAACGGTTCGGGAGCCAAGCCCGGCACTTCCGCCGAGACCTGCCCCGACTGCCATGGCACCGGCCAGGTCAAGACTACCCAGCGCACGGTGTTCGGCGTCTTTTCTTCCTCCAGTCCCTGTCCTCGCTGCCGGGGTACAGGCAAGATCATCAAGGAGCCCTGCGGCACCTGTCATGGGGCAGGTACTGTGCGGAAAAGCCGCACCCTCACCGTCAAGATCCCGGCGGGCATCGACCACGGCCAGACCATCTCCATGCGTGGGGAAGGGCATATGGGCCAGAACGGCGGCCCGGCGGGGGATGTGTACATCACCGTCAGCGTCAAGCCCCATCCGCTGTTCAAGCGCCGCGGGCAGGATGTGATGATCGAAATGCCGGTGACCTTTGTCCAGGCCACTCTGGGCGCCGAGCTGATCGTGCCCACCATTGACGGCAAGATCTCTTACAATATGCCGGAAGGCACCCAGCCGGACACCATTTTCCGCCTGAAAGGGAAGGGCATTCCCAACATCAACGGCCGGGGCCGGGGCGATCAGTTTGTCAAAGTGAAGATCGAGATCCCCCGCAACCTGACAAGCGAGCAAAAGGACATTCTGCGCCGCTTCGACGACAGCGCCGAGGAGGCCCAGTACAAGGAGAAAAAAGGCTTCTTCGAAAAAATGAAAGACCTTTTCAAATAACCGGGTAAACAAAGGGCCTGGGACGAAATCCGTCCCAGGCCTTTGGTTTTGTCAAAATTTATCATTTTTTGCCGAGTCCAAATCAATTACAGCAACATGATTGTTTATTAATAAAACTTCCCGCTCTGCTCAGGTTCTGGACTTTTCTCCGAGGCCATTTGATTCAGTTCCTGAAGTGTATATTCCTTTCCTATGCTATCCTTTAGATTGACATTGTTGCCTGAATCATAAATTCTTAAGTAAATAACGCCATTCTTCTTTCCAGAGAGTTTCTTAAGCAATCCAGTAGTAGTGAGAACAGTGTTATTAAATCCCGTTACATCAGGAACAGGAGAACTTAGTACACCCTTGCATTGCTCGCACTGAAACAGATACAAATTACCCTCTAACTTCATTTGCATCTTTTGATCAATGCTCCAATGAGGATTATTTGTACCACAAAGCGGGCATACTTTTAAGCTTCTATCAATAAAGCCTTGAGGGACACTCCCGGCAAAACCTTCCATCCTTTTGAACGCCATATTTTACTCCTTTCCAGCCACACATTATAGGCCGACCATTGCAGAAATAATAAAATACAAGATTGCGCCGCCAACAATTGTGAAAATGGTAATTGCTATATAGTTAATACCAAATTCTTTTGCTCGCTGAGCATTCGCTTTCGCAGCAACAGAGGAAGATGTGACTTTTGGAAACCCATTCTCAACTTTAACATCAGCTGTAAAGTCGTTTCTAATCATAGCTCCATAACCATTTTGAGAATCCACAAATCCTTCGATATGATATCCTCTTTCGTCATCACCAACTATAGAGATCATATCAACTGGAAATTGCGCAGAAGCGGGACTTTTTAGCTGCGAACAGATTGCTGGCTTTACAACTTTCATAATATCTTCATTTGTCATGCTGGATAACCCTCCCTTGAAATTTTCGGTCATTAATCAAAATGTGTAGTTTTTGGCAAACTATCCAAGCTAAAGAAATCGCTAGACTTTTGGGCATTTCCAATATATAATGGGTTTTAACAGGAAGAAAATCCCGTTTTGCAAGAAGGTACACCTTTTTGTAAAAAAATTTGCTCTTATTTGATCATTTTTTGCCCCTCTCCCAGCGTTCCGCCCGGTAGCGGAAGGTGGAGAGGGGCATTTTGCATATTTTGGCGGCCTGGGTGCCGGTGATCTCGCCCTTTTTCCATTTGCCGAGCGCCTCTTCAAACCCCGGCGGCAGGGGAGTGGCCGGGCGGCCCAGATGCACGCCCCGGGCCTTGGCGGCGGCGATGCCCTCGGCCTGGCGCTGGCGGATATTGACCCGCTCGTTTTCCGCCACAAAAGACAATATTTGCAGCACGATATCGCTTAAAAAAGTGCCCATCAGGTCCTTGCCCCAGCGGGTGTCCAGAAGGGGCATATCCAGCACCACAATGTCCACCCCTTTTTCTTTGGTCAGGATGCGCCACTGATCCAGAATGTCCCCGTAGCTTCGCCCCAGCCGGTCGATGCTCTTCACATAGAGCAGATCGTCTTTTTTCAGTTTCCGCACCATCCTTTCATACTGAGGCCGATGAAAATCCTTCCCCGACTGCTTGTCCACAAACAGATTTTCCTCTTTGATTTGCAGCCCCTTCAGCGCCATCACCTGCCGGTCCTCATTCTGCTCTTTGGTGCTGACACGGATGTATCCATAAACATTCCCCATCCTGTTTTTTTCCTTTCCGCCTGCTGTTTTCACCATGATAAACGCAGTGGGAAGTTCTTGTCGTAAAAATACGCAGAAAAGCATAAAACCACCTCCTCCCCTTGACAAATCAGGCAGTTTATATTATGATAAGACCTGTTACCGATTTGTAATCAAAACACACCGATTTGTAATCTTCGGATTTTTACTACCATCTTTAGCGAAAGGAGGCCTGCTTCTTGAAGATCATGAATCTGGGATCTATCAAAAGCAGCATCCGCCGGCAGCAGGTCAAATGCAAGACCCATCTGGAGCGTTTGTGCCGCATCGGCGCCAATCGTCCCGGCGCCCAAAGCGGCAAGGAACTGATCCGCACCCTGGCTGGCAAAACCGCTCAGGCGGCAGACAGCCTGTTCCATCTGGCCGGTATGGCCGGTGTCATGGTGGGGGAAGGGCTGCAAAAGACCTTCGGCCGCACTGCCTCTCACCTGGCGCAGCAGGGCCATAGCGTCCTGGGCCGCCTGGAAGAAGCCCGCACCCAATATCTCCTCTCCGCCCGGAAGGAAAAGCGCAGCCGTGTGCCGGCCTGTGCCTTCCTGGCTACCGCCACCATCATGCTCTTCTCCGCCACCTATTTCGGCATCGGCGTGGAAGTGTGGCTGGACGGTCAGTCCCTGGGTTTTGTGTCCAGCAAAGACGATATGGAAAAAATCATCACCAAGGTGGAAGAACGCACCGGCGGCTATCTGGGCCATCCTTATACCCTTTCCGCCGACCTGACATATTCTCTGGGCTATATGCAGCCTGACCGGCTGCTGGACGAAACAGAGGCCGAAGAAGCTCTGTTTGCCCAGGTGGAAGAGGTCTCCACCCAGTATGTGCTGTCGGTGGACGGCCAGGTCATTGGCGTCAACCCCAGCAAAACCGCTCTGGAGCTGCTGAAACAGCGGATGCTCTCGGCTCAGGTTGGCCAGGACGAAAACGCTCAGGCGGAATTCGTTCAGGATGTAACCATTGAACAGATGACCGTTCCCACCAGCGCGGTGGATTCCATCGAAGAAATCGAACTGGCGCTCTCCGGCGAAAAAAGCGGCACCAAGGTTTACGCCGTGCAGCAGGGGGACACCCTCAGCCAGATCGCCGAAAATTACGGCATGACCCTGGAACAGGTGCAGGGGCTCAATCCCCACATCGACCCGGCCCGCATCCATGTGGGCGAGGAGATCACCCTCCAGAACAGCGAACCTCTGCTGTCGGTGAAAAAGACCACCACAGTGGAATACACCCAGGAAATCGCCTATGAAAGCGAAGTCCAGTACAGCGATGAGCTGTATGAAAACGAAAGCAAGATCGTCACCGAAGGCCAGAACGGCGTGGCTCAGGTGGTGGCCAATGTGGTCAGCATCGACGGCGTGGAGCAGGAACGCACCATCCAGAGCTGGGAAATCGTCCAGCAGCCTCAGAACGAGGTGAAGGTGGTCGGCACCAAGGAGAAGCCCACCACATCCTCCAAGGGCTACTTCATCCAGCCTTTCCGCGGCATTCTCACCTCTCCCTATGGCTACCGCAGCCGTGGTTTCCACACCGGTGTGGACTGGGCCGGAACCAAGGGCAGCCCGGTGGTGGCCGCTGACGGCGGCACGGTGATCCAGGCCGGCTGGAACGGCGGCTATGGAAACTGCGTCATCATCGATCACGGCAATGGCATCCAGACCCTCTACGCTCACAACAGCGCATTGCTGGTGCGGGTAGGGGAGAAGGTGGCCCAGGGCCAGCAGATCGCCAAGCTGGGCTCCACCGGCAACAGCACAGGCCCCCATTGCCATTGGGAAGTGCGGGTGGGTGGTTCTCCGGTAAACCCCATGCCCTATCTCTCCTAGCATCTTTTCTTTCAAAATCAAAACGGACGCCTTCCCGGCGTCCGTTTTTTGTCATTCCTTTGTGTCATTCCATGGTGGGTCGATCAATGGATCAAATCGCACCAAACAAAGAAGTTCTGCGGCAACAGATGGAAGAGCGCATCTGGCGCTTTCTCTTGTCTTTTCGGGAAGAGCACCAGCTGCCGCCCCTTTGGCGGCGGCCCCTCATCGGCTTTGCCGCAACAGACCATCCCGGTTTTCTCCGGCTGCGCCAGGCGGTGCTGCCCGACCATGCTTTGCCCCAGGAGATCCTTCCCGGCTGCCGCACGGCTGTGGTGTGTTTTCTTCCCTTTTCTCTGGAGGTAATACAAAGCAACCGGGAAGGACGCTATGCCTCCCCTCTGTGGGTGATGGCCTACCAGCGCTCGGCTCAGGTCTTAGCCCCTGTGGGCCAGCTGATCCAGGCCATCGCCGAAGGGGAGGGCTTTCGGGCCGTCATTCCCAAAGACACCGGCTACGCCGCCCCCGGCCTTTACAAAAGCCGCTGGTCCCACCGGCACATCGCCTTTCTGGCCGGCATGGGCACCTTTGGAAAGCACAACCTGCTCATCACCGCCAAGGGCTGCTGCGGCTACTACACCTCGTTGGTGACCACTCTGCCCCTATTAGGAGACCCCATCCCTGCAAAGCCCGCCTGCCTTTTTTACCAGGGAAAAGACTGCGGCCTGTGCGTCAAACAATGTGTGGGCGGCGCTTTGACAAAGGACGGTTTCTGCCGGGAAAAGTGCTATGCCATGTGCATGGAAAACCAGCCGGTACAGCAAAAAAGGGGCATGGACCTTCCCGCCGATGCCTGCGGCAAATGCGCCGTTTGCCTGCCTTGCTCTTTTGCTTCTCCCCATAGGGAGAAATAGCAGGAAGGCCGCCGAGAAGTTCTCGGCGGCCTTTTTATGGGAGGTTTCTGGTTTTTCGCTTTTCTTACTTCACATCGCCCCAGGAAGTGATCTCACCGGTGTAGATGCCCTTGATGGAGTCGGTGGAGATGTCATCCAGGCTGTTGTCCTTGTTCACCACGATGGCGATGCCGTCCATGGCGATCTGGGTGGCTGTCAGCTCGGACAGCTCAGTGTCCTTCAGTTCACGGGAAGCCATACCGATGTCGCAGGTTCCTTCAATGGCGCCAGACATACCGGCGCTGGAATCGCTCTGCTGGATCTCAATGGTGGCGTTGGGGTTGACCTTCTCATAAGCTTCCTGGAGCTTTTCCATGATAGGAGTGACAGAGGAGGAACCGGCGACCACGATCTTGCCTTCGGGCTGAGTGCCTGCGAAAGCAAGAGCGGCATCATCCACAGGGATGTAACCGTCGGCCACCACTTCCTGGCCTTCCTTGCTCATAATGAAGTTAATGAAGTCCTGGGCCACCGGGCTGGGATCGCCCTTTGTAGCGATGTTAAAGGGGCGGGCCACTTTATAAGAACCGTTCTTCACATTCTCTGCGCTGGCTTCGGCGCCGTCCACCTTCAGGGCCTTGACAGTGTCGTTGAGGGAACCCAGGGAGATATAGCCGATGGCGCCCGGATTGCCGCTGACCTGAGTCATAACCGCTTCGGTCTGGTTGGCAACCACAGCCTCTTCGGTGGTCTTGTCTTCGCCGTCCTCTTCCACACCGGTCAGCTCCACAAAGGCGCTGCGGGTGCCGGAACCATCTTCACGGGTGACCACGGTGATGGCGTCATCGCCGTCGCCGCCCTTACCGGCCGCATTGCCGTCCTGGGCGCAACCAGACAGCAGGGAAGCGGTCATCAGACCAGCCAAAATCAAAGAAAGTTTCTGTTTTGTGTTCATTTCAGTTTCACCTTTCGTTCTGTAAAATTCATTCCGTCTTTTCGTTACGGCCATATAGTAAAACAAGTTTGTAAAGTGGTAAGCCGCCGGAGGTAAAATGAAAGTAAAATGGTCTCTTGCACTGTAAAATCCTCTATGATAAGCTGCCCAAAAAGGAGGAACGCCTGATGAAAGCCATGAAATGGATCATTCCCGGCCTTTTTCTGGTGCTGGGGATATTGGGTCTTTGCTTTTTTCTGGACACCCGGCGTGTCCCGCCCCCAGCTCCCTCTGCAATAGAGGAAGAAAAGAAAGATGTCCAAAAAAATGAAAGCGAAGCGCCGGACACATCCTCACCAGAACCTCCTTTGTCCCTGGCGCGGCAGCGGCTTTCGGAAATGACCCTGGAAGAAAAGCTGGGACAGGTCTTTTTGGTCCGCTGTCCTTTGGCCGAAGAGCGTCCGGAGGTGGAGGCCCTGGCCCCCGGCGGCGTGCTGCTCTTTGGCCGGGATTTTGAAGGGAAGGACTCCGCCCAGGTAAAGGCGGACACCGAAAACTGGCAGCAAAATGCCAGAACGCCCATCCTCTTCGCCGTGGATGAAGAAGGGGGCACCGTATGCCGCGTCAGCGGAAATTCAGGGCTGCGGGCGGAGAAATTTCTCTCTCCCCGGCAGGCCTATGCCCAAGGGGGCTGGGAAAAGGTAGAGCAGGACACCCGGGAGAAAAGCGCCCTTCTCAACGCTTTGGGCATCCGTCTCAACCTGGCTCCGGTGGCTGACCTCTCCGATGATCCCCAGGACTTCATCTATCCCCGCAGCTTCGGAGGAGATGCAGCGCAAGTCGCCCAGTTCGTCCGGCAGGCGGTGGGCTGGGCCAGGCAGGAAGGGGTGGCCTCGGCCCTGAAGCATTTTCCCGGCTACGGCAGCAATGTGGACACCCACACCGGCCTCAGCTGGGACAGCCGCACCCTGGAAGAGCTGGAAAACCAGGACCTGATCCCCTTCCAGGCCGGCATCCAGATGGGAGCCGCCTGCGTGCTGGTCAGCCACAATGTGGTGGATGGGCTGGAAAGCGGTGTCCCGGCCTCCCTTTCTTCCCAGGCTTACCGGTATCTCCGGGAGGAAATGGGCTTTTCCGGCGTGGCCATCACCGACGATCTGGTGATGGGAGCCATCCGGGACTACTGCGGCGGAGAAAGCGCCGCCCCTCAGGCCCTGATAGCCGGGGCCGATCTGCTCATTGTTTCCGACTTGCCCACAGACTATGCCGCCCTGCGCCAGGCAGTGGAAGAGGGCCGGGTTTCCATGGAGCGGCTGGATGAGGCGGTTTTGCGGGTTCTGGAACTGAAAGAGGAACTGGGGCTTTTGTCATAACCATTGTTCCCCTTTCCGCGGTTTTCTATGCCTCCCATGAAAAAGAGATGGGCCGGACTGCTCTTTTATGGTATACTATTTTACAGCCATTTCCCCCTCTCCTGTGGAGACGAGGAAAACACGGCTCCTATCCCTACCCCGGAAAGGCGGAACAAAATGAAAAAACAAATCCTGGCGGCCCTGACTTTGCTTCTTCTTTTGCTCAGCGCCTGCCATCGGGAGGGCCTGCAAAAGCAGACCGAGCCCTCTCCCAAAGAAACCCAGCAGTCGGAAGATGCTCCCCAGCCGGAAGACAACGGCATCACCGTCACAGAGGATGTGTCCTCCGGGGAAGAAAAGGCCCAGGACGGCACTTTGCTCTTGCGCTATTCTCTTTCCTCCCCTCAGGTGCTCTATCAGGGGGAGCCCATGATGAACATTGGCAGTTACTACGATAATAATAAGGAGAAATCCCTGCTCTCCATCACCGAGGAGCTTTTGCCCATGGCCCGCCAGCGGCAGCAGGATGGGGATTTCCTGGGGAACTTCCAGTGGGATGAAGAGTTTGCCATCATGCGCAACAAAGGCAGCTACCTCTCCATTCGCCGGGACCGGAGCCAATACACCGGCGGCGTCCATGGCTCCCTTCAGATCATGGGGGACAACTGGCTTTTCCGGGCGGGGGACTATTACCTGCTCTCTCTGACAGACATCCTTCCCGGCGCAGAGGACCCCCGGGCTCTGGTGATGGAACAGGCTTTGGAGCAGGCCAAGCAGCAGGAAGAAGCCCAGCCGGGTCTTTTCTACCAAAACTACCAGGAAACCATGGGAGATGTGTGGCAGGAGGACTGGTACCTGACCGAAGACAGCCTGGTGGTGGTCTTTCAGGAATACGCCCTGGGGCCCTATACCTCAGGCCCCATGCTTTTTAAAATCCCCTTCACAGAGCTGGGGGACAATCTGACGGAGGAACTGCGGCCATGAGTTTGGAAAAAAACAGCATACACGAAGG
>JAHZHY010000205.1 GCA_019420045.1 Clostridiales bacterium | reverse complement strand
AGCACGACAGACTCTGACTCTGTTTGTGAGGGTTCGAATCCTTCTCCCGCTGCCATCTTGAAAGGCCCCGGAAACCTTGAAAATCAAGGTTTCCGGGGTTTTTTCGTGCTGCTTAGAAAAATGTAAAAGTACCGATTTTCCCGGGTTTTTAGGGGTATTGGTGGTGGAGAAGTGGTGGAGAAAAAGATGGAAATATCTTGAATCTTTTTCTCCTTAAAATCACTCCCCTTTTTTCTCCTTTGAAATTTTCTTCAAAGAATCTTTATTCCTCTTCATCCTCCAAAAGCAGTTCTTCCTGGGTCACTCCATACAGGCCCGGTTTCTCCAATTTCAAAAAGTCCCAAAAAGGTGCTTCCGGATGGGCTGTGCCATAGTCGATGATGTCCTGCCCGATGCCTTGGATGCAGGCGCTGTGGATCAGCATTTCCACATCATCCTCCTGCACCTTATCCTTTTTCAATGTCCCTTGGCCGATGTACTGTTGCAGGAATGCTCTCAATGTTTCTTCCATCCGCCTGCCTCCTCCTCTTCATCATCCAAAAGCAGTTCCTCCTGTCCGGGCGGCACGCCCTGGGGGAACCATGCTCCAAAGCTCCAAAAGTCACAATCGGGGTGCGCTTTGATTTCCTCAAGGAGCTTGTCCTCCACTTGAAAAGCCTTGGCCTCACAAATCAGCATTTCCACATCTTCCTCATAAACGCTGTCTTTTTTCAGCGGATGCTCCCGGACAAAGGGCCGCAGCAGTTCTTTCAATTCATCTGTGACAGACCGGTTTCCCATGACCTGAAATTCCCTCCCATCGTTTGACCTTCTGTCCATGCCCTGCGGCTCTGGTTCAGGCTTATTTCATTATCAAACCTCTCTTTCCAGTTTACCATGCCCCAGGGGCGGGTGTCGATGGTTTCTTCCCCTGCCCCGCAGCCTTCTGCCACAGCATCTGCCGGGCGGCATTCTGCTTTTCCTCGTGGAGACGATGGCGGCGGCTGGGGCCGTCCATGCGGATGGCCACCGTCATTTCCCGGATGCGGTCATAAACACGCCTGTCCCCTTCCTCCCGGGGCTTGCTGAACTGCTCCCAGGAAAGGTTGGTGGTGACCAGAATAGGCTTGCCGCTGGCATAGCGGCTGTCCACGATCTGATACACCGCTTCTTTCATGGCATCACTCCCCCGCTGGGCTCCCAGGTCGTCCAGAACCAGCAGATCATAGCCGTTCAGGCTGTGGAGAAACTGCGCCCGCTCCTCTCCCCAGCCCAGGGCGTTTGCCATGCGCACCAGGCTGGTCATGAGCACCGGCACTCCCTGCCGGGTCAGCTCATTGGCAACGCAGGCGGCGGCAAAGGTCTTGCCGGTGCCCACGCCCCCGTAGAGATACAGCCCGATGTTCCGCTTTTTCATCTCCGGCCACTTCCGGCAGTAGCGGCGCAGGGCATCCATCACCCGGGGATTTGCCCCGTCGTCTTTGTCAAAGGTCCATTTCCGGTAGGCTGCATCCTGCACAGCGGCGGATTTTTTCCGTTCCAGGGCTTCCAGGCGCTGGCGATGTTCCATTTCCTCCAGCTGCCGCTGCACTTTCTCCCCCTGGCACCGGCACAGACAGGCCACCTTCCGCTGCCGGCCAAACAGCTCCACCCAGGTTTCCTTTTTGCCATGGCAGGCGCCGCAATGAAGCAGCCCATCCTGAATATAGTCCCCCGGCAAGACTTCCGCCCGGCGGCTGGCCAGGGCTTCCAGGTCCCCTTCCGGGCCATTTCCCCGGCTCAGAAAGGCCACAGGGTCTCACCGCTTTCGTAGGGGTCCGGCTCCTCAGTGGCCCCGCAGGCCCCATACTGCCGCTCCTGCCGCTGCCACCGCTCCCAGCTCTCTGCGTTCCGCAAGGCCGCTTTCCAGTCCTGCATAGGGGTGCTGCCCACCATCCAGCCCTTGGCCTGGTAGAAATCCAGAAAACCCTGGGGGTCTACCGGAGAATTTCTCTCATAAACATAATCCCGCACCTCTGAGAGGGTGGGTGGGTGAAAGCGCCGGGGCGCAAACCGTTCTGCTCCGGCTCCTTCTCTTTCTTCTGTTTCTTCTGCTTTTTCTGTTTCTGTTTCTTCTTCTGTTTCGGTTTCTTTTTCTTCTTCTGTATTGGCATACCCTTCCCCAGACCCTTTGTGGATGCGTGCAAAGACCGCCTTTTGCAGCAGAGAATAGGGTTTTTCCATCTGGCGCAGAAGATCGGCCAGAAGAGAAAACAGCGGACTTTGGGGCAGATCATGGAAAATGGTGCAGGCTTTTTTCTGCACATTCACATTGTCCAGAGGGTTTGTCCGGAGAAAATCGGTGAGCAATACCATTTCTTCCTCCTGGTCATAGGCCACCAGCCCGGCTTCTTCCAGTTCCCGGAACCCTTCCGCTACCCGTTGGGGCTCCATTCCCAGATCAGCGCAGCAGTATGCCTGGGGCAGGGAATACAGTCCCAGCATATTCCGGTGGGGACAGCTGAACAGGTACAGGTACAAAAGACGGCCCGTCTCGCTCAGCCCTTTCTGCTTCATCTGCCGCCACAGCCCTTGGTCGATCTTGGTATACATATTCCGTTCCGTCCTTTCCTTGTTCTTTCCTGTCCCTATCCTACCACACCTCTCACCGTCTTTTTCGTCCGGCGAGCCGCCGGTCCCAAACTGCGCTCCCGCGCTGGGCAATCGAACTTAGGCTGGTTGTATGCCGCAGGGCAAAGAAAAGCCCCCCTTGTGCAAAGGGGGGACAGACTGCCAAAGGCAGTCAGGGGGGATTGACAACACCCAGCTATATTGTTGATACCAGCTGCCGGGGGTGGTTATCGTTAGCCAGCTGCCGTCAATCCCACCGGCGGCGTTCGCCGCCACCTCCCTTTGCACAAGGGAGGCTTCTTTGCTCTGATTGATACAACCGGCCTTTGTGCCTTTTATTTGTCCAGTAGTCCAGCTCTGTCCAGATAAACCAGGGTCTGCAAGTTGGCGCCCAATACGCTGACGGCGTTATCGGCCCCTACGGAAACCAGGCCCCGCTTCACCGCCTTCTGCACCGATTCCCGGGCCCATTCCGGCATATCCTCATACCATTGATAGGTCTTTTTGGCCCAATCGGGATAATCCAGCATTTCCTCCTCGTCTCCTTTCAGCTTTGCTTTGAAGTCCTCCCACAGGGAGGGGTTCTCCACCATGGGAAGAGGGCAGTTTTTTCCGGTGACATCCCAGTGCCGCAGCACTCGCTCCGGCGGCACATGGTAGCGCTCCATCAGCCCACGCACCACCTCTGCGGCCTTTTCCACCGTGCCGGAGCGCACCTTGCCCCCTTTGTCCCAGATGCACATCTCCACCCCAATGCTGTTGCCGTTGCGGCAAAGGGGGTGCTTGTAGGTCTTGGCCCCGCAGTGATAGGCGGTGTCCTGGTCTTTTACGCTCTGCCACACTTCCTTCTCGTCCACAAAATAATGGGCGGAGGTTTTGGTTTCTTCCCGTGCAAAATAGTCGGCGTTGTTTTTGGCGGTGTCGCCGCGGTTGGCCGTATAGTGCACCACGATATACTGAACCGGGCTTTTTCGTCCCGGTTGAAAGTTCCCTTTGCCCGATTGCTTGAAACCTGTGATCTCCATCTTCGGCATCCCTCCTCTTTATACTATGCAGCAGCGTGACGCTGCACCCGTTCCTGTCTCCGGTGGGGATGCGTTGTTAGCCTTTCTGCTCCGGGTGTGATAAACCATCACCCGGTAGGAGCCAAGGTGCAGTCCTGGCCCAGTGCCGCAGAAAGGGCCGGTTGTGTGCAATCCGGCAAAGAGAGGAACGGCCGTGGCGGCTCGCCACCGCGGGAGCGCAGTATGGGTGCAGCGTCACGCTGCTTGTGATTTTTTTATCGATTTTTGAGAAAAAACGGTGTTTTGCCCTTTTTTCTTTATTTTTTAAGAAAAAAACAGAGAAAAGCGTTTTTCTGTCATTGACTTCATTTGCCAGCTCCTGTATGATAAATGCAACAAATCCCCGGTACCATTTTGGGGGAGAAATTCCATGAGGAAAG
>JAHZHY010000204.1:3285-3651 GCA_019420045.1 Clostridiales bacterium | reverse complement strand
AGGAATTATGGGACTTCGAGCTCAACTCCTGTTGCACTTAGTTTGACAATTCACTCTGCTCATTTGGAGAAAATCACTGTATCTCCCAACGAAATGGACTGCACTTTTTCCGGCTGGATGGCTTCGGGGAAAATCCACCGACCAAAGAAATGGCCGGTACCGTCCTGCTTTTCCATCCCATTCCATAAGCTGGTGACACAGTCTTCCTTGTTCAGAACCAGGGTGGCGCCGTCCTCCATCACAAAGGTCACTGTTGACTGGCTAAAAATAGCATGATCGCTTGCAATTTCCAGACTGAAGGTCATGGGGGTGAGGACGATACGGTTTACCGGACACCCTTCCACCTGGGTCCCCGGGGTATAGACC
>JAHZHY010000204.1:0-3275 GCA_019420045.1 Clostridiales bacterium | reverse complement strand
AACTCCTGTTGCACTTAGTTTGACAATTCACTTGTCCTTTGATACACGATGGAAGCAGCGGACAACAATTTCTGGCTGATAGTCAGGTGCCAGGCCTTCATCCGGCTTTGCCATTTTTTATGTTTTAGAAAAGAATCCCAGCTCAATTCCAGGATTTTTTCCAGCTGGTAGCTGTCATTCAGAAGGACGATGATGACATATTCGAATAATTGGGGCTGGGGTTCTTCGGAAGAGGGAGGATTTAGACCGTAAAACACACCGGTGGTATTGCTGGTGGTGCACTTGATGGAGTATCTTTCTCCTTTGATGCTAATGGCATCAATATTGGCTGTGGAAAGAGGTACGGATTGCAACTTGGGTAGGCCGGAGGTTTTGGAGTAATGGTCAATGGCCAGGTATTCGCCGATATCTCCCACCACATTTTTGGAACGGATGATATTGCGGCGTTTTAATTCGTTGATGATCTGCCCATAGAGGACGATGAGATCATATTGTTCCAAATCGCTTAGATCCATGGAAAAGATTCTCCTTATATCAGGCATGAAAAGAAAAAATCCGCCGTTCAGTGGAACGGCGGATTCATGGTCGGAGTATCGGGACTTGAACCCGAGGCCTCTTGGTCCCGAACCAAGCGCGCTACCAGCTGCGCTATACCCCGAAGAGGGCAAGCTGCTCTCACGAGCAGACTGCCTTATTATTATAGGCATTGTAAGCCCCTTTGTCAAGAGCTGGCCGGGGAAGAATTTTTAAAAAAGCAAAAATAAGTCTGGACAAACCAAGGGAAGTTTTGTATAATGAATAGGCACAAAACGCTAGTATAGCTCAGTCGGTAGAGCAACGCATTCGTAATGCGTAGGTCGTCGGTTCGAATCCGACTTCTAGCCCCAGTGGGTGTAGGCTAACTTTTAAGCCGCTTGCCTTCCCGGCAAGAGATAGTGGTGTAAATCCGCTCGCCCGCTCCAAAAGCCGTTTGCCATTTTGGCAAACGGCTTTTTCTCTCCTTGACAAAAGGGAAGGGGAGACCGTATAATATCCCTTGTATAAAGGCTGTGAAGGGCAGGAGTATCCCGGTGAAGCGGCATAGAGAGGGCACGGTTGGTGGAAGTGCTCCCAAGGCGCCGGGGGAATGTGGTCCCTGAGCCGCAGGCTGAACCGCCCGTTGGGCACAGTAGGCCCCGCCGTCTGGCCCGCGTTAAGGGAAAAGGCGCTGTCTGGCGCCGGAGTGTGCGTTTTTGAACGCAAATATGGGTGGTACCGCGGAAGTGAAATGTTTACCTCCGTCCCGTAATGACACGGGGCGGAGGTTTTTTTGTGATCGGCCGCCCTCGGCCATACAGCAAGAAAGAAGGAGTGAAGCCGAACATGGCAAAGGAACTGGAAAAGGTCTACGATCCCAAACAGACCGAAGACAGCGTCTATCGGTTTTGGGAGGAAAGCGGCTGTTTCAAAGCCGAAGTGGACAAGAATAAGAAACCTTACAGCATCGTCATGCCGCCCCCCAATGTGACGGGGCAGCTGCACATGGGTCACGCCTTTGATGTGACCATTCAGGATGCCATCATCCGTCAGAAGCGGATGCAGGGCTATGAGGCCCTGTGGATGCCTGGCATGGACCACGCCGGCATCGCCACCCAGATCAAGGTGGAAGAATACCTGCGGGAGCAGGAGCACAAGACCCGCTATGACCTGGGAAGAGAGGAATTTCTCCGCCGGGTCTGGCAGTGGAAGGAAGAATACGGCGGAAGAATCCTGGATCAGCAGAAGAAGCTGGGCGCTTCTCCCGACTGGCGCCGCCGCCGCTTCACCATGGACGAAGGCTGCTCCAAAGCGGTGCGTCAGACTTTTGAAAATCTGTACAAAAAGGGCCTGATCTACCGGGGCAGCCGAATCATCAACTGGTGCCCCCACTGCGCTACCGCTCTGTCCGATACCGAAGTGGAATACAACGAACAGCAGGGCCATCTGTGGCACATCAAGTACAAGGTCCAGGAGACCGGGGAGGACATGATCATTGCCACCACCCGGCCTGAAACCATTCTGGGCGATACCGGCATTGCCGTCAACCCGGAAGATGAGCGTTACACCCATCTCCATGGCAAGCACGCCATCCTGCCCCTGGTAGGCCGTCTGCTGCCCATTTTCCCTGACGATTATGTGGAAAAGGACTTCGGCACCGGCTGCGTCAAGGTCACACCCTGCCATGACCCCAACGACTTTGACATGGGCCAGCGTCATGGTCTGGAGCAGATCCTGATTTTGGACAACGACGCCAAGATCAACGAAAACGGCGGCAAATACCAGGGAATGGACCGGTATGAAGCCCGCAAGGCCATCCTGGCCGATCTGGACGCCATCGGCGCTTTGGTGAAAACCGAGGATTACAGCCACAATGTGGGCACCTGCTACCGCTGCGGCACCACTGTGGAGCCCATCACCTCTGCCCAGTGGTTCGTCAAGATGAAGCCCCTGGCCGAAGAGGCCATCCGGGTGGTGAAAGAGGGACGGATCAAGTTTGTTCCCGAGCGCTTCACCAAGACCTATATGAACTGGATGGAGAATGTGCACGACTGGTGCATCTCCCGTCAGCTGTGGTGGGGCCATCAGATTCCCGCCTGGTACTGCGACGACTGCGGCCATGTGACGGTGAGCAAAGAGGATGCCTGTCAGTGTGAAAAGTGCGGCAGCAAGCATATCCATCAGGAAGAGGATGTGCTGGACACCTGGTTCAGCTCAGGCTTGTGGCCCTTCTCCACCATGGGCTGGCCGGAAAACACCCCGGAACTGTCCTATTTCTATCCCACCGATGTACTGGTCACCGGCTATGATATCATCTTCTTCTGGGTGGCCCGTATGGTGTGCATGGCCATGGCTGAAATGGGCGAGATCCCCTTCAAGACGGTGTATATCCATGGCCTGATCCGGGATGCGCAGGGACGGAAAATGTCCAAATCCCTGGGTAACGGCATCGATCCCCTGGAGGTCATCGACCACTATGGCGCCGATGCCCTGCGCTTTACCATCTGCACCGGCAACAGCCCGGGAAATGACACTCGCTTCAGCGAGGAAAAGGTGGAGGCCAGCCGGAATTTCTGCAACAAGATCTGGAACGCCAGCCGGTATGTGCTGATGAATCTGGATATTGAAGAGCCCGGTCTGCCGGAAGAGCTGACCCTGGAGGACAAGTGGATCCTTTCCCGCTATAACGATCTGGTGCGGGAAGTCACCGAGAACATGGACAAGTTCGAGCTGGGCATTGCCGCCGAAAAGCTCTATTC
>JAHZHY010000203.1:992-1518 GCA_019420045.1 Clostridiales bacterium | reverse complement strand
CCCTGGACTGTGGACGGTACCGGCCGCCATACGCTCTTTTCCAGCCGTTCCAGGGTATAATCGCTGCCATATTGCAGCTGACCGGTGGGCTGACCGCCAGATTGGTGGATGGAAAGAGTCAGACCGGTGGGACGGATATCCTCCGCATAAACGGTGATGCCCCAATCGGGAAGAGAAGCGCTGGATGGGGCGGTGTTCTCTTGACTTTGGCCACTGGATAAGGGAAGAAAAAGAGCCAGAATCCAGGCAAAAATTTGATTCATCTTCTATACCTCCTTGAAAAAGGCTTCTTACCAGAATAGACGAAAAAATTTGCCGGAAGTTCCTTTGACACAGAGTACATTCTCTTGACAATATATCGAATATCGAGGTATAATCAAAGCAAGAAAACATCGATGCTCGAGGTATTGGAAGGAGGGGAGAAGATGAAGATCGATAAAAGCCTGCTTTCAGGCACTACGGTGCTGCTGGTGCTTTCCCTGCTTCAGCAGGAGGATCAATACGGCTATCAGATGATTGCCGCCCT
>JAHZHY010000203.1:0-982 GCA_019420045.1 Clostridiales bacterium | reverse complement strand
TGCGCGGTCGGACAATGTGTTCCAGATGAAAGAGGGCACTTTGTATCCGGTGCTGCACACCCTGGAAAAGCAGGGACACATCAAAAGCTATGAAAAAGAAACCCCTCAGGGCCGGAAGCGGAAATATTACCGGCTGACGGCCAAAGGACAGCGGCTGCTGGGGGAAAAAGCCGCCGAGTGGAAGGCATTTTCCCAGGGGGTGGAGAAGGTGGTGTCCGCCTGCACGCCCCAGCTTCAGCCGGAAAAGGCGTAGAAGGGAGGGAATACCATGGCAAGGCCGGTGTTTGCAAGATTTTGTAATGCTGTTTGCGAAAAGATCCGGTTCCGTCCCGACAGGCCAGGAGTGTATGAAGAGATTCTGGCTCACCTTCAAGACAGCGCCGCTTTGCTGGAAGAGGAAGAGGGGATGGAAGGAGCCCAGGCCGCCGAAGAGGCGGTAAAGCGCATGGGCGATGCAGAGGAAATCGGCATTTTGCTGGACAAGGCCCATTCTCCCTTGTTGGGGTGGCTGTGGATCCTTTCCAAATGGTTTTTGGGGATCTCCCTGGTGTTGGCCTTTTTTGCCTTGTGGCCCACTGACGAGCTGCGGGATCAGTTTTACCGGCCCTGGCCAGAGGAAATGTTCCATGCAGACCGGCAGGAGATTCTGAAGCAGGGCGGCCCTTCGGAAAAGGTCCGATTGGGAGCATATACCTTTCAGATCGAAGAGGCCACCTTGCAGGATACCTGGAACCCCCGTTATCCCGACATATATACGGGCAATTATGGCCCGGAGGTGTGGCAGACTCTGGAACTGAATATAACCCTTCGCAGCTATACCCCCCTCTTTTATTTGAGTGAGCCGAAACTCAGCCCCTATCTTTCCATAGAAGGCAGCGAAGGGCAGGTTTATTTGAACAGCTGGCATCCGGATGCCGATTGCAGCCAGCCCTTGCTGCAAATCAGTAGCAGCCGTCCTTTGTTTTTCTGGCAGGAATGCCGT
>JAHZHY010000202.1 GCA_019420045.1 Clostridiales bacterium | reverse complement strand
ACTTGCCCCTTGAGAAGTGCAAAAACCGGCGCACAGGTCGCCGGTTTTTGCGGATTGATTAGGGGGAGGGCACATATTTCTCTCCAGCTGGATCAGTTTTTCGATAGTCTGAAAGCCGCCCTTTTGGGGCGGCTTTTTTATGTGTTTTCTTCTTCCTGTTTCCTGTTCTCCTCCAAGGATATGCCATAGAAAAGCACAAGACGGAGCAGGAAGAGCAGGGCCGCCACCAGCAGAATAGCTATATCCTCACCGTTGAAGGAAATCCCTTCTCCCAGCAACATGCCTCCTATCAAGGCCGCGCAGATCTTTTCCAGAAGGAACCAGCCTACAAAAACCCGGAGCACCTTTCCCAGTCTGTCTGTGATCTCCGGACAGAAGGGAGAAGAACAATCCCGGAAATCCCGACACAGGCGTCCCAGTTCCCATACCAAAAAGCCGGTGGCGGCAAGGATCAAACCTCCCAGGAGTATAAACCGCAGAAGCTCTCCCTTATCGATGGGAGCTAAACCCATCCGGCCGGTGAACAAAATTCCCTCTTCATCCCGTACCCGGTGATCCAGAAGAACAGTCAGGCCGGAGAAGCTGAATTCCCATTCCCCCTCCACCTGCTGGCCGATAAGGGGATCTTGGGTTTCCGGAAAGGTCAAGCGCACGGCCGCGTCCCCTTCCATGGAAAAAGCAAAGCCCTCCGGCAGCTTAGCAATGACCCCCACGCTCACAAGCACTCCCACCATTGCAATAGCCAGGAGCACCAGCAGGATGCGGCACGCAATGTATCCCACCCGCCCTACTATACGGATTTTCTCAGCCGCTGTTCCGCTCATACGATCCCCCCTCCTTTTTTCTTTATTCTATTATCAATGTATTATAATAAATAATTTGCGTCAATGATTTTTCCCATGAAAAAGGACGGCATCCGCTGGGATGCCGTCCTTTGGTTTTTTCTGCTTGTTATTCTCCCATCTGAACCAGATGGAAGACCTTTTTTCCCTTTTTGATGATGAATTCCTGAGCAAAATCCTGGGCGGTAAAGCGCACGGTGGGATCGGTGACCTTTTCCCCTTTCACCAGCACGCCACCTTGGGTGATCAGACGCCGGGCCTCGCCCTTGGAAGGCGTCAGGCCGCACTTGACCATCAGATCCAGCAGGCCGATGGCACCATCGGTGAGATCGGCAGATGTCAGTGTGGTGGAAGGCATATTGCTGGTATCGCCGCCGCCGGCAAAGAGACCCCGGGAGGCTTCCTGGGCCTTCTGGGCTTCCTCTTCTCCATGAACCATGCGGGTCAGCTCGAAGGCCAGGATCTCCTTGGCCTGGTTCAGCTGAGCGCCTTCCCAGCTGTCCATTTCCTGGATCTGCTCCAGGGGCAGGAAGGTGAGCATCCGGATGCACTTGAGCACATCGGCATCCCCCACATTCCGCCAGTACTGGTAGAACTCGTAGGGAGAG
>JAHZHY010000201.1 GCA_019420045.1 Clostridiales bacterium | reverse complement strand
CAAAGAGAGTATGACAGCCCAGGCACTGGGCTTGCCCAGCGCGGCAGCGCAGTATGGGAGCGGAGGCACTCCGCCCGGAGACAGGAACGGGAGTGGCGGCTCGCCGCCACGGCACTGAGCCAAGAATGGAATAATGAAGAGAGAGAACAATATGAAGATTTTAGCCATAGAAACCTCTTGTGATGAGACGGCGGCGGCAATCAGCCAGGATGGCCGGACCATTCTGTCCGATGTGGTCTATTCCCAGGCCGATATGCACGCCCTCTACGGCGGCGTGGTGCCGGAGATCGCCTCCCGCAAGCATATCGAGAAAATCAGTCTGGTGGCCCAGCAGGCCCTGGAACAGGCCGGGGTCAGACCGGAAGAGATCGACGCCGTGGCCGCCACCTGCGCTCCCGGGCTGATTGGCGCCCTCCTGGTGGGGGCCAACTTCGCCAAGGCCTGCGCCCAGGCCTGGGGCGTGCCCTTTGTGCCGGTGCACCATATCCGGGGCCATATCGCCGCCAATTTCGTGGCCTTCCCGGACCTCACGCCGCCTTTTCTGGCGCTGGTGGCATCGGGGGGCCACACCGTCCTGGCCGATGTGCAGGACTACACCCGCATGGAAGTGCTGGGCACCACCCGGGACGATGCAGCAGGGGAGGCCTTCGACAAGATCGCCCGCACCCTGGGCCTGCCCTATCCCGGCGGCAAGGCCATGGATGAACTTTCCAGGCAGGGAGACCCCCACTTTTACCATCTGCCCCAGGCCCATGTGGCGGGCAACGCCCTGGATTTCTCTTTTTCCGGGCTGAAAACCGCCGCCATCAACCTGGTGCACAACTTAGGCCAGAAGGGGCAGCAGGTGGAAAAACACCATCTGGCGGCGGGGGTTTGCCACGCCGTGGCAGAGGCCATCGTGCCCCGGATGCTGGAAGCGGCCAAAGAGCGAAAGCGGGATACCCTGGTCATCGCCGGAGGTGTTGCGGCAAACTCGGTGCTGCGCGGTCTTTTGGAAGAGGAAGCGGGGAAGGCCGGACTGCGGCTATATCTGCCGCCCCTGGGCCTTTGCGGGGACAACGGCTCCATGATCGCCTGCCAGGCCTATTATGAATATTTGGCCGGGCACACCGGCACCCTCCGGCAGAACTGCTACGCCACCATGCCTCTTTCGGAGGATGTGAGCGCAGCGTTGTGACGCTGTAAAGATGCACAGATGATAGCAAGAAGAGACAAGAAAAAAGAGCAAAATCCCCATTGTCAAAAGAGAGCATAACACCTTGTTAAATCAGAACAAAGTGTCGAAAAAAGCCGGAAACCATTGAAAAAGCAGGGGTTTCCGGTTGTGGATAACTCTGTGGACAATGTTGATAACTCATTGTAGTAAGAAAACGGGAACAGGCGGATAAATCCCCGGAAACAGTCCCATGGAAGGAAGAAACAGGCAAAATGGAAGGAAAAAAGATTTCAATGGCGGTGATCCGCCGGATGCCCCGGTACTATCGGTATGTCAGCGAGCTGCACCAGAACGGCGTGGCCCGCATTTCATCCGGGGCTTTGGCGGCCAAGATGGGCCTGACGGCCTCTCAGGTGCGGCAGGATTTCAACTGCTTTGGGGGCTTCGGCCAGCAGGGTTATGGCTACAATGTGGAGAATCTCCGCTCCTCCATCCGGGAGATCCTCAAGCTGGACAACAACCACACGGCGGTGCTCATCGGCGCAGGCAACCTGGGCCGGGCGCTGATGACCAACTTCAAGTTTGAGCAAAGCGGGTTCCAGCTCACCGCCGCCTTTGATGTGCGGCCGGAGCTGTTCGGCGGCCATGTGGCCGGGGTGCCGGTGCTGGATATGCAGGAGCTGGAAAGCTATGTGGAGCGGCACCAGCCGGATATCGCCATTCTCACCCTGCCCCGTCAGTATGCCCGGGATGTGGCCGACAAGCTGTGCAGCTGGGGCATCCGGGGCATCTGGAATTTCACCGGCGTGGATCTCCATCTGGACGGCATCCATGTGCCGGTGGAAAATGTCCATTTCAGCGAAAGCCTGATGACATTGTCGTACCGCATTTGACCCAGAACACCCGCTGCGGCGGGTGTTGTCCCAGGTTTCTTCCCGGCGGTAAAACCGCCGGGCCCCTCCTGGGCCATTGGCGGCGTGTTATTTCGGCATAAAGCCGAAATAACTTGCAAACCGTTAGGTGACGCCGCCGCTGGCTCTCGGGGAAAAACTAAGTTTTTCCCCGACCTTTTTCGCGCCCCAGGCGGGGCCAGCGTGACGCTGGACCCGTTCCTGTCTTTGCCTTGGCCGGTTGTGTTTGCTTGGGCAAAGAAAAGCCCCCCTTGTGCAAAGGGGGGACAGCATGGCGCAGCCATGCAGGGGGGATTGTGAAGCCGGGGGAATGATTTAGGTGAGTGCTGTGATCGGGTGCGGGAGCACCGCTTGGCTGTCCCGACACGGGACCGGCAGCACAGTATGAGAGCCCAGGCACTGGGCCAGCGTCACGCAGGGGAGGTAATAGATATGAATGAGATTTTGATGGTAAAAGGAGCCAAACGGGTAGTAGAGACCTGTGTGGGGGTGCGGCCTGGGGAACAGGTGCTCATCGTCACCGAAGGGGAGAAGCTGCCCATTGCACAGGCGGTGGCCCAGGCGGTCTACGCCGTAGACGCCGAGCCCATGATCGCCCTGATGCTGCCCCGGGAGCGGGACGGCCAGGAACCCCCGGCGGCCATTGCCGCCGCCATGAAGGAAAGCGACGCCTTCATCGCCGTGGTGGGCAAGTCCATCACCCACACCCACGCCGTGAAGGAAGCCTGCAAGCGGGGGAGCCGTGGGGTGGTGCTCACCCAGTTCACCCAGGAGCTGATGATCCACGGCGGCCTGGAAGCCGATTTCCGGGAAGTGGCGCCCACCTGCAAAGCGGTGGCGGGGATTCTGGCCGGGGCCAAGGAAGTGCGCCTCACCACCCCCCACGGCACCGATCTGACCTTCTCCGCAGAGGGGAGACGGAGCAACGCCATGTACTGCA
>JAHZHY010000020.1 GCA_019420045.1 Clostridiales bacterium | reverse complement strand
CATTTCCGGTTTCGGCATCTACATAGCAAACGATATGTTTGCTTTGGTCAAGCCGGAGAAAACGGCGATGCTGGAATTGAGTGAGGACACCACCCATGGGGAAGTGGCCAAGATGCTCAAGGAGGAAGGGATCATCCGCTGCCGGTGGGCCTTCACCCTGTATGCCGATTTTTCCAATCAGGACAAGACCTTTGATTCGGGAAAATTTGAGGTCAATGCAGACATGGACTACGGCCAGATCATCAACACCCTCAACCGGGTGTCCACCTATACTGAAGTGGCCGAGGTGACCATCCCCGAAGGTTATACCATCCAGCAGATCGCCCAGCTTTTGGAAGGTGCTCGGGTGTGCGGCGCCGATGATATCATCGAGACGGCCAACACCTATCCCTTCAAGCATGAAATGCTTCAGGATGTGCCTATGGAGGAAAACCGCCTGGAAGGCTTCCTTTATCCCGACACCTATCAGTTCTATATCAATGACAGCCCGGTGCGGGTGCTCAACACCATGCTCAACAACTTCAACAACAAGTACACTTCCGAAATGCGGGAGCTGACCGAGCAGTCGGGCTACAATATGCGGCAGATCCTGACCATCGCATCTATGGTGGAACGGGAAGCGGTGCTGCCGGAAGAGCAGTCCACCATCGCCGGAGTCATCTATAACCGTTTGAATGATCCCCAGAATTTCCCCCATCTGGATATTGACGCCACCGTGCAGTATGCCTTGGGTGAACACAAGGAAAACCTGACCTATGAGGATCTGGAGATCGACAGTCCGTATAACACCTATAAGGTCACCGGCCTTCCCAAGGGACCCATCTGCAATCCGGGTGTGCCTGCCATTCTGGCCGCATTGCAGCCGGAGAACCACAATTATTACTTCTATGTGGCCGATCCGGAAGACCAGAGCCATCTGTTTGCCAAAACTTACAGCGAGCATGAAGCCAATGTGGCCGCCATGCAGGAAAAGAAGGAGCAGATGGGATGAGAAAGCCGGAACTGCTCAGCCCGGCCGGAGATTTTGAACGGCTGGAATACGCCCTTGCTTATGGGGCGGACGCCTGCTATCTGGCAGGCAAAGATTTTGGAATGCGCACGGCTCCTGGAAACTTCACCGGCGAGGAACTGGAAAAAGCCTGCAAGCTGGCCCACAACCTGGGAAAACGGGTGTATGTGACGGTGAATACCATGCCCCGCAGTGAGGAAGCCCAGCGTATCCCCGCTTTCCTGGATCTCCTCCAGCAAGCGGGGGCCGATGCCGCCATCATCGCCGATCTGGGTGTACTGGAGATGTGCAAGCAGTATGCTCCACGGTTGGAGCGGCACATCAGCACCCAGGCCAATATTACGAACTACCAAGCCGCAGAAGCTTGGCACAAACTGGGGGCTCACCGGGTGGTACTGGCCCGGGAGCTTTCCCTCCAGGAGGTGGCCCTGATCCGGGAAAAGACTTCGCCGGAACTGGCCATTGAGGTGTTTGTCCACGGAGCCATGTGTATGTCCTATTCCGGCCGGTGCTATCTGTCCGCCTATCTCACCGGACGGGATGGCAACCGGGGCGCCTGTGCCCAGCCCTGCCGCTGGCAGTATTCCCTGGTGGAACGGCAGCGGCCAGGGCAAGTGATGGATGTGTTCGAAGGGGAGGAAGGGGCTTATATCCTCAACTCCAAGGATCTTTGTATGCTGGATCATATCCCGGAGCTGATCGAAGCCGGGGTGGACAGTTTCAAGATCGAAGGCCGGGCCAAAACCGCCTATTACACTGCTATCACTGCCAATGCCTACCGCCGGGCCATCGATCTGTATTGCAAAGATCCGGCAGGGTATGCTTTGCCTGACTGGGTGCGGCAGGAAGTGGAGAAAGTCAGTCACCGGGAATATTACACCGGCTTTTATTTCGGAGACAAGGACAGCCAGCGACCGGAAGACGGCGGATATCAGCGCCCCTGGGAGGTCTGTGCTCTGTCTCTGGGAGAGCAGGGGCCCTATGGGCCGGTGTTTCTTCAGAAAAACCGGTTTTCCCTGGGGGATGAGTTGGAGCTCGTCGACCCTGACGGACCGCCGCTGGCATTCCGGGTGGAAAGACTTTTGGATGAAGAAGGACAGGAACTCACCTGCGCCCCTCATCCTCACCAGCATCTGGTACTGCCTCAACTGAAACAAGTACACGAAAAAGCCTTTTTACGCCGCCGGGTGGAAAAGGAAGAAAAATAGCAAGGATGGAGAGAAGAACCATGGAAAAATTGGGACTCAATGAAATCAGAGAGCGGTTTCTCCGCTTTTTTGAAAGCAAGGGCCACCTGCGGCTGAAGAGCTTTCCCCTGGTGCCCCAGAACGACAATTCCCTGTTGCTCATCAACGCCGGTATGGCGCCGCTGAAGCACTATTTTACCGGTGAGCTTACCCCGCCGGCCCCCCGTGTCACCGACTGCCAGAAGTGCATCCGCACCCTGGACATCGACAGCGTGGGCAAGGATGCCCGCCATGGCACCTATTTTGAAATGCTGGGCAACTTCTCCTTTGGAGATTATTTCAAGCGGGAAGCCTGCCAGTGGGCCTGGGAGTTTATTACCCAGGAAATGAAGATGCCGGTGGACAAGCTGTATGTATCGGTATTTCTGGACGATGACGAGGCTTATGACATCTGGACAAAGGAGATCGGCGTTCAGGAGGATCATATGGTTCGTCTGGGCCGGGAGGACAACTTCTGGGAGATCGGCTCCGGTCCCTGCGGCCCCTGCTCGGAGATCTATTTCGACCGGGGCGAAAAGTATGGCTGCGGCAGCCCGGACTGCGCTCCTGGCTGCGACTGCGACCGGTATGTGGAGTTCTGGAACCTGGTGTTCAGCCAGTTCAGCAGTGATGGCAAGGGCAACTACACC
>JAHZHY010000002.1:3495-3953 GCA_019420045.1 Clostridiales bacterium | reverse complement strand
GGAATTATGGGACTTCGAGCTCAACTCCTGTTGCACTTAGTTTGACAATTCACTCATTCTTCCAGATCGTCTCCGGCCTCCTGACACAGGGCCAGAAAATCCCGGGCGGGCTTGGTCTGGTATTTGTCGGGATGATAGAGGATGTTGAAATCCCGGCGGAAGATGGCATCCTGTACCGGCACCACCTGCAAAAGTCCCCGGCCCACGCTGTCCTGCACCAGCCGCCAGGGCAGCACCGATACGCCCAGCCCCATGGCCACCGCTTCGATGAGGGCCTGGGTGTTGACGCTTTCCCACATAGGTTCTGCCGTCAGGTTGTGGGAGCGGGCTACGCTGTCAAAGAGATCCCGGGTGCCGCTGCCCTTTTCCCGCAAAAGCAGGGGCTTTGTCATCAGCTGGGCCAGGGTGACTCCCTGCTCTTTTGCAAGAGGGTCTGCGGGAGAGCAGACAGCCACCAT
>JAHZHY010000002.1:0-3485 GCA_019420045.1 Clostridiales bacterium | reverse complement strand
AGTCAGTCTTCCGCTGCGGGGAGTGCTTTCGATCAGGGCAAAATCCATGGCATTTTCCAGCAATTTTTCTTCAATAACCCCGGAGTTCTGGATTTCCACCGTCACCTTCACCGAGGGATAGCGGCGGCGGAAGTCCTGCACCAAAGCGGGCAGCAGCTTTGTGCCGATGGTCATGCTGCTGCCGATATGTAAGGGGGACCGGTCGTCCCATTGCCGGGCGCCGGTCTCCAGTTCGTCGCACAGGGCCAGAATCCGTTCGGTGTAGCGGAGAAACTCTTTTCCGGCCTGGGTGAGATAGAGCCTGCGGCCGATCCGGTCAAACAGACGCACGCCATAGTGTTCTTCCAGTTCCCGCACCGCCAGGCTCACCGCAGGCTGAGCCAGATACAGGCTTTTGGCCGCTTTGGTGACCCCGCCTTCTTTGCATACCGCGGCAAAAATGCGGAAATGGCGCAGCGTCATGGTGTCTCCCCTTTTCTCCCGGATTTTCATTTTATTATAGGGCATCACCGCTTCTTTTGCAAGGCAGCATGGTGGCTGCGCCAGAACCTCCCCAGGGCCAAAAGGGGCGGGAAAAGGAGAAGGGCCGGGGTCAGGATATATTTTTCCAGGCCAAGGAAGGTGAAAAGTTCCATTTCGCTGGTGAAAAACAGCAGTGCCAGATTGACGGCCGACAGCGTCAGGGGCATGGTCAGCATCTTTTCCCGGCAGGAAAACACCGGGGCCAAGGCCTTTTGGGCAAAGAGGATGCAAAGTCCTGCTTTGCAAAACTGGCAAAAGAGAAAATTCACCGCCACGAAAATCTCAAACCGCTGAAAAAAGGAACCCAGAGACACCAGGCTGGCCACGGCAAAGGAAGGAAAGTAATAGGAAGAAACGGCGTGGTAATCCAGGGCCGCCAGGTTTTTGATGAACACCGAGCATAAGGTGAGGGCGGTGAGCAATACCGCACCCATGGCTCCTCGTTTCTGTTTCTGTTCCTCTGTCAGGCAGACGCCCAACACCACCAGGGGGAAAAAACACTCGGCAAAAGAGAGGATCAGGGCGGTAAAGGTGCCTTGGAACAGATTTTGTCCTTTTTCCTGCAAGGGCAGAAGGGCCCGAAAGTCACACTGGGGCAGGGTGACCAGCACCGACAGCAGCACAAAGGCCATCACAATGGGCAGCAGCATTTCTCCGGTTCGCCCTAAGGCGGCACAACCGGCCCGGGCCATGAAGAAGAGGGTGCAGCCCATCATCAGGGCCAGCACAGGCCGGGGCGTGGCCCACAAAGTAGTTTCCGACAGAAAAAACACAAAGACCCCGGTGGTGACGGCGGCCAGATACCAGGCCGTCAGGCCGTAGAACAGGGAAAATAGCCGTCCTCCCACCTTTCCGGCGCACCGGGAAAAGACCCCTTCCACACTGTGCTCGCCGGGAAGCAGGGATAGGGTGCAGAAAAGAAGAGGGAGATACAAAAGGGCAGCCAATAAAATGGTGATCCAGGTATCCCGTCCACCCTCGCTGGCCCCGCCGATGAGAGAGACGCTGCCCAGCATGGAGAGCACCAGCAGGGAGAAATACCCCCGAGCGGAGACAGTGGCTTTTTTCATGCGCCTGTCCCCCGCCACAGTCCAGGCAAAGCCCGGAGGAATTCCTCCACCCGTTGGGCGGGAAAGGGCAGACGGGCGCCCCAGGCCGCCGCCAGCGTGGCCCCCAGGTTCCCCAGCCAGAACAGGCCGTACCAAAAGGGGGCCTTCCCTTTTCTTTTCCAGATATTCCGGTCCAGAAAGGCAAAAAACAGATAGAATAACAGCACCGACAGTAAAACTTCCATAGCGCCTCCTAATTTGCTCTGGCCGCCGGCAGATACATCCGGCCGGTGCCGGTGACCTGCACCTGTACCGAAAGGTCCAGATCGGCCTGGGAGAAGAGTGTGTGCCACTGGTCTTTGATCTGCTCCCACTCTGTGGGCTGCCTGCGGCTCAGGTCCAGCCCCAGCCCCAGGGGATCGCAGGCAAATTCCTTTTGCAGCTTTTGCAACAGCGCCTGCCCGCGCTGGGTCAGTTCTGCGCTACATAAGCTCTCCAGCTGGAGGCGTCCTTCCTGGGAAAGCAGGGGCTGGTCCCCCTCCAGCTCGCTGACCATCACTTCGGCCCGGAGGGATAGCGTGCCCTGCACCTGCCCCTGGGGCGTCAGAGCGGTGTGGAGGGTCAGGCGGCAGGTGTCCAAAGTGAAGGTCACATTCCCCCCTTCCTCCTGGGAACGGAGAACGGTGATGGCTCCCGAGGGCTTTTTTCCTCGGAGCATCAGCAAAGTGTCGGTCTCCTCTTCATCCAGAAAACCCACCAGGCGGGACTCCTGGAAAAGAGCTGCTCCCTGGGAGAGCGTACCCTCCTCCCCCGCTGCTACCGCCGGCAGATAGGGGTCAATGCCTTTTTCCTGTACCTCGCTGTAAAACTGATAAAAGGGCATATAAGGGCCCTGCTGGCCCTCTTCTGAGGCTCGCATGGCAATTTCATAGCCTGCCAGGATTTCGGTGACAGGGGGCGTTTCCAGCAGCTTGGCCGCCGTATCCTCCCGGGAGACCACCAGGGCCAGGGACAAGGGCATATCATGCTGGCGGCTGAGATAATCCAGCACCTGTTCCATTCCACTGCGGGCCAGGTCGGCGCTGACGGCCACCGTCTGGGTGTGGCCCAGATAAAGCCGCCGTCCGGTGTTCCCCGCGGCTGCCTGGCTGGCCGCAATACAGCTGGGGCCCTCCCCTTCCACCAGACGGCTTTCCACATCCTTCTGGCCGCTTTCCACATGGGCCAGCTCGGCGGTAAACAGGGTCTGGCCTTCGGGATTTACATCCAGGGCCATGCCCGAGACGATGGTCAGGGTATTCAGTTCCTGATAGTCCCAGCAGCCTCCGGCAAACAGCAGGGCCAGGGACAAAAAAACAGCACATATTTTATTCTTCATTGGTTTCCTCCGCAATGAACCGGCCGGCCCGGCGCATTTTTTGCCAGGGGGTGCGGAAATAGGAGTCCTCCTGTCCACGGCCTCCTGGCGTTGCCTCCCGCAGCACAGGCACCCCGAAGGAGTGCAGGGTGGACAGATGAAGGAGCAGCCATAAAAGCCCCACAAACAGGCCGTAAAGCCCCAGCCAGGCCGAAAGGAAGATCAGCCCCAGGCGGCACCAGATCACCGGCCCTTTCAGCCGTGGGAGCATCAGGCCGGTGATGCCGGAAAAGGCCACCACGATGACCATGGGGGCGCTGATGAACCGGGCTTCCACCGCCGCCTGGCCCAGCACAAGGCCACCCACAATGGATAGGGTCTGGCCAAATCCCGCCGGGGTGCGCTCTCCGGCCTCCCGCAGGATCTCAAAGGCGATGAGAAGGCCGATTCCCTCCAGAAGGGTGGGGAAAGGAACCCCTTCCCGGGCGGCGGAAATGCTGAAGAGCAGCGGGGCCGGAAGCATTTCCCGGTGATAGGTGATCAGGGCGATATAGGCG
>JAHZHY010000200.1 GCA_019420045.1 Clostridiales bacterium | reverse complement strand
CACCCACGACATTGGCTTCTGCCTGGCCTTGTGTGCATGGCTGCGGGAAGTCGCTCCCCGCTGCCGGCTGATGCTCATGTGTCCGGAAGGGCAGGAGGAATCGGTTCACCGTGCCATTGAGGCCAAGAGGAAGGGGGAGATCGACGATTTTGTGTTCTATGATGTGTCCTTGGACTATCTGGCCGCCAGTTTGCAGTCTCTTTGATGGCGGAACACAGAAAATTCTTTCGAAAAGGAGGAACAACACATGAGGAAACGGATCATCAGCCTGTTTTTGACCCTGGTCATGCTGCTTTCCTTCATGCCTTCACTGGGGATCACGGCCAAAGCAGACGGAGGCTGGAAGGTTGTCAACAGCTATGCAGAGCTGAAAACAGCACTGGAGGGCGGCAGCGCCAACATCAGACTGGGAAAGAACATCAACACAAGTGATGAATTTCCCGATGGTCTTACCGAGGAAGAGGAAATTGACATCGGCTATGGCGAAATCGAGGATCCTCCGCAGTTTAAACTGGATCTGAACGGCAAGAAGTTGACCCTGTGGCCCGGGCGTGAGCACACACACTGGGCGATTATCATACATCAGGGAAGCCTTGTGATCCAGGATACTGTGGGCGGCGGCGAAATTGCGTTGCGCCAAACAGCAAGCGAAATTGCTGGCTTGATCTTTGTGAATGAGAAGGCCAGCTTTACATTGGAGAGCGGAGCCCTCACCGCTGTGGCCAGCGGATCGTACCCGAGGGACACCACTCTGATCAAAGGCAAGGGCAATACGAGCATTCTGGGTGGTGAACTCTACTGCGCCTTCAGTGATGGTGGAATCGGGAAAAGCGCTAGTGCTCCTCCGGATGCTCCTGTTAGCGTATATTCCGGCAGATGCCGGGCGCTGTATATCGATTTCGGTGAAGGTGGAGCGGACAAAAAACTCGTCCTGCGCAATGCCACAGTTAACAAGGGTTATGTGGATGCTGATATAAAAGATCACACGGCTGAGATCAAAGGCGGCGTGTTCAATAGCCCTACGGAAATTTTGTTCAGTGAACCACCGAATAAGGAATGGACAGAACCTGTCATCCGCATCACCGGTGCCACATTCCAGGAGTTGACGCTCGAATGTGGCGATGTCTACGACACACCTACCGTCGCAGCGGAGATCAGCGACAGTAATTTCAAAGACTTGTCTCTCCTGGTCGAGAGCGGGTCATGGATAGTTAAGGCACCGGAGGAGCGGGGATATTTGCCCTACCGGTTCACCAGCGGTATATGCGGCAAACTGAAATATGGGATCTCAGGAGAACACAAGGATATCAATTCGCTCTATCCTGTGTTCACTGAAAACTTCCAGCATCTGCTGGACAGTTCCTATATCCAGATAGGGGACGAGATCTATACCTCCGGCAATCTTTTTTATATTTTGCCTCAGAGGGAATAAGCACACTGATCCAAGGCCCCCTTACTGTCATACCCGGCAACGGATGGGATAAGGTAAATGTCCGGCTGGACGATCAAACCATCTACGCCCAAAAGGATTGGACAGGCGTGCCCTATGAGGTCAAAAGAGGCGAATCCAGCTCCCTCACTTTCCAGTGGAACCCCATTCCCCAGAAGATGAAGGATGCGGGATATACCTATGACATCAGGGTGAGTTATCACTATCCCGATAAAACGGAGAAGAACGAGGTGCTCAGCAGCAGTGCGACCCGGCATGTGGTAGACTTGAGGACCATGCCCCTCGGGCTCTCCGGCGTTGATTTGCAGCTGAACTTGAAAAAAGACGGCAAGTATATCGCTCCCATGGCCAATGAGCACATCGTGCGTCTGCGGATGACAGATGCGGAAGCGGAAACAGTGCTGTATAACGGCCTTGTCAAGATGAGCGGCATTGTGACCCCCGGCGGAGCCAAGCCTACCGCAGCGGCTGCGGGAAGCAACTACACTGTGGCAAGCATCAGCTGGTATCAGGACAAAGGCTGCACCACAGCAGCAGGCACCTTTGCAGAGGGGAAGGATTACTATGCCAAGATCGTCCTGCAGCCTGCAAAGAACCATGTGTTCTCGCCTTCGGCAACCGGATTGGCCTACTGCGATGATCCCAACGACAACTACAACTACATTGCCAGCAATGTGGTGGCGGGAGATGGCTCCAGCCTGACCTTTGTGGTAAAGGGAACAGCGGTCGCTCCCTTCCGTTGGGAGAGCGCCGATCAGAAAGACCAGAGCTATGCACTGGGGAGCAGCTCTCTGGCACTGCGTGCCAAGGCTGTGGGCGGAGATGCAAGCAAACCCATTGCCTACAAACTGATGGCGGAAAAAGACGGGGTTTCCACGGTGAAGGCCTCCGGAACAGTCCCGGCCTCATCGGCAGATTCCTTCACGGCGTTTGCCCGATTCACCGAGCTGGGGAACTACCGGTGCTGGTTTGAAGCCAAACGGGGCGATGTGGTCATCACCAGTCCCGCATTTACCGTGACAGCTACCACCCCTGGTATGACCATCAGCAATCAGTCCGGCGATATGACGGTGCAGCAGGATGGCACCGCCCGGCTGTTTGTCATTGCCAAAGGTTATGTTGAACAGTATCAGTGGCAGGTGAAGGAGGGCAGCAGCTGGAAGAATGTGGCCGATCAAGGCACATTCTATGATTACAGGGCGCCCACCGATGTTCCCGGCGAGAAAGTCTATCGCTGCATGATTTCGGACAAAGAAGGCAAAGTGACATACACCAAGGAAATGAAGGTCACGGTGCTGGAGAACAGTCTCAAGGGTCTGACCCCCATCATCCCGCTGGCTGCCGTCAATGGAGATGCGCCGGATCCGGAAACACTGTGGCCGGATAAACGGGTGCCCACCTGGTACTGGCACAAGCGGGAAGTGGAGTACAATGTGAACGCCGGGGATATTTTCCATGGAGTGGCGACCTTCTCCACGATCCCCCAGGGGTATACGATGATCAGCCCCATCGACGGCAGCGACTTTAAGCTGTATTATGATTCCTATGCAGAAAAGCCGGAGACGCCGGTGCAGGGCAACATCACCTATGAGTGGAAGGGGACAACAGTGGATTACTGGCATGCCACATCCTCGGATTTCACCCATTTCGGCACCGAGCCTACGGCAGAGATCCCCATTCCCACAGATGTGGACACCTATTATGTCTGGATGACGGTGCAGAACACCATCGGAGAGGGCAACGAAGCCCTGCAGCAATCCAGCACCGTTGTGATCACCTTCCATATCGGCGATCACAATTATGCCTATGCAGAGCTGGACGAGACCCATCACACCAAGTACTGCATCGATTGCGATGCCAGCACCACAGAACCTCATACCATGGTGGATGGCATCTGCACCCTGTGCGGCTATGCACCTGCCGGGACTTATAAAGTGAATGTGACCAATGGCAGCGCCAGCCCTGCTGCCGCAGCTGCCGGCACAAAGATCACGCTGACCGCAGATCCGGCGCCGGAAGGACAGGAGTTTGACAGATGGGTGGGCAATGTGGCTGTTACAGGCAACACATTCACAATGCCCGATCACAATGTGACAGTGGCCGCAGTCTATAAGACCAAGGGTTCTGCCGGCACCCATCCTTTCACCGATGTGGAGGCAGGCAGCTGGTATGAAGAGGCTGTGGTGTGGGCGGTTGGCAAAGGCATCACCTCCGGCATCAGCGAAACTGCCTTTGCTCCCGACGGCATCTGCACCAGAGCCCAGGCAGTGACCTTCCTGTGGAGAGCGGCCGGCATGCCGGCGCCCAAGACCACAGTGATGCCCTTTACCGATGTGCCCAAGGATAGCTATTATTATGACGCCGTGCTGTGGGCAGTGGAAAACGGCATCACCGGCGGCACAGGCAACAACCAGTTCAGTCCCAATATGAATTGCAGCCGTGCCCAGATCGTCACCTTCCTGTGGCGCGTGGAAGAGGCTCCGGATGCCCATGCAGCCAATCCCTTTGCCGATGTGAAGGCCGATGCCTACTATGCCATGGCGGTATTGTGGGCAGTGGAGGAGAATATCACAAAGGGAATCACCGATACTGCATTTGCACCGGACAACAACTGCACAAGAGCCCAGATCGTCACCTTTATCCATCGTTATATGGAAAACTAGGCAGATGGTCTGACCAGGCGGAGCGGCATCAGCCGCTCCGCTTTTTTGCGATTTACCCTGAAAAACTACCCGCTGTGGGTAGGGCACAAGGGAAGAAAAGGGGATACAATAAAGCCAGAAACCAAGGAGATGCAGGGAGTGGGAACCCTGCAGAAGAAAACCATTGCGCCATACGAGGTATGCTGCGTATGGGGACAGACAAAAAGAAAGGAAGAGAGACATGAAAAAGAGGATATGGATACTCCTGATGGCCCTGGTCATGATCGTCAGCCTGGTGGGCTGCGGCGGCGGTGGCGGCGGGAAGGACCCCACCGGTACCTATGCGCTGCTGAAGATGGAAGAAGGCGGTGAAGAAATAACCGCAAAGGACATGGCTGAAATTTTCGGCGGAGAGATTGGAGTCACTCTGGAGATCACAAAGGATAAGAAGTTCAAGCTGGATATGGGTGTCCTCGGCGATGAAGGAGAAGAGGTCATCAGCGGCACCTGGGAGACCAAGGGCGATTCTTTGGTCCTGAGTGCAGCAGGCGATGAAATGACCGTCAAATACGATGAGAAGACCGTCACTCTGGATGTGGAGGGTTTCCTCCTGGTCTTCGAGAAAGAGTAAACATTTGCAGACAGACCCCAGTGCATAGAAGAAATCCCAACGCACATGAAAATGCGGAGCAGCGGCGGCTGCTCCGTATTTTTGCGATTTACTCTGAAAAACTACCCGCTGTGGGTAGGGTGGGCCGGGACAGAACCCGGTAAAATAAAACCATAATAGAGGAGAAGAAGAAAGAGAAGAAATTCCTAACAGAC
>JAHZHY010000199.1 GCA_019420045.1 Clostridiales bacterium | reverse complement strand
GGGCATTGCAGGTATTTCCCTGCTGGTGGGCGGCATCGGCATCATGAACATCATGCTGGTGTCGGTGACGGAGCGCACCCGGGAGATCGGCATCCGCATGGCTATCGGCGCACCCCGACGGGCTATTGTGGCTCAATTCCTCATCGAAGCGGCCACCATCAGCGCCTGCGGCGGCGTTCTGGGACTGCTGGTGGGCAGCCTGGGCTCGGCTCTGTTGTCCGCCGCCATCTTCAAACGCATCGACCTGCCCACCCTTCCGGTGGCCCTGGGAGCTTTCCTGTTTTCGGTGCTGCTGGGGATGTTTTTCGGCTTTTACCCGGCGGGCAAGGCCTCCAAAATGCAGCCGGTGGATGCGCTGCGCAGCCAATAACCAAAATTTCGGGGCGGCTCCAAATCCGCGCGGGAGCCGGTTTGTCCCCTTTGTTTGTCGCCGGGGCGCACGGCGGGAGAAATTCCTTATGAAGAAACGATACACCCGATTTCTGGCAGGGCTTCTGGCCCTTTGCCTCCTCTGGCCGGGGGCGCTGCCTTCCCGGTCCCGGGCTTTTTCCGATATCCCCCAGGTTTCCCAGAGCCTGGCCGCCGAAAGCCTGCAGTCTTTGGGAATTCTGGCGGACAGCCCCACTTTTCAGCCGGGGAGCAGCCTGACCCGGGCCCAGTTCTGCAAAATGGCGGTGCTGGCGGCGGGATTTGAAGGGGAAGCGGCCTATCAGGGCTATACCATTTACCCCGATGTGCCCGCCGGCAGCTGGTATGCCCCCTATGTGTACGGAGCGGTGAAAAAATACAAGATCATCCAGGGCTATCCCGATGGCCGGTTTGGTCCCGAGGAACCCATCACCTATGGCCAGGCGGTGACCATTCTGCTGCGGCTTCTGGGGTATTCCGGGGAAGACCTGGGGGCCTTCTGGCCCCGGGACGCTTTGGCCAAAGGGGAACAGGTGGGGCTGTGCCGGGGGATTTCCGGCTTGACTCCCAACGGCCCCATTCCCCGGGGCCAGGCGGCCATCCTGCTTTATAACCTTCTCACTTTGCCCACCAAAGAAGGGGGCAGTTTCCTGAGCCAGGGTTTTGCCCCAGGAGAAGGGCAGATGCTCTATGCCCGGGACAAGGAAGGGAAGGAGAGCCTGTTTTCTCTGTCCGGTGAGGCCCAGCGCCTGCCGACGCCTTTGCCTGAAAAATTGCTGGGGACCATGGGCACGCCGGTAGGAGATAAAAATCAGTCGGGAAAGGTAAAGGGCTTTTTGCCTGCCGCCCTGTCCTTCCGGGAGGAAACGGTGAAAAAGGCGGGACTGAACAAGCTGGAGATCACATCCGGTTCTCTGCCTGTGGGCAAGGAAGTGAAGATCTTTTCTTTGGGCCAGATGGCCGAATACCAGCAGGGCTTTCTGGATCTGCGGGAAGGGGCCCGGGTACGGCTTTATTTTGACAGCCGGGGAGATTTGCAGCTGATCTATGAGATGACCCAGGAAAAGGAGACCGATACCTTTGTCTATGGGGCCACCGACCGGGCTTTGCCCCAGAATGCAAAGCTGCTGCTGGGCGGCAACACCATGCCCTTTGACAAGCTGGAAAAATACGATGTACTCACCTATTCCCCGGAAGAGGGAGGATATCTGGTGAGCCGGGATAAGCGGCTTTTGCTGCTGGAGGAAGCGGGGCCCATTTATTCCGCACCGGAGCGCATCCGGGCGGGGGGCAAAGAATACACTGTGCCTGAAAGAGCCGCCGGGTTCTTTGAAAAAGTGCAGGTGGGACAGCTGGTGCTTTTTTGCTTCGATACCCGAGGCCAGGTGGCCGGGGCCTTCCCCCAAGGAGCAGCGGCTCCCAACACCGTTGCCCTGCTTCACAGCCTGAGCAAGGAGGGCAAAGCCGTTCTTCGCCTGCCCAGCGGAGAAAAATGGGAAGGGGACGCCACCTTTGACGGCTACCCCCAGATCATTGCCAACCAGGAGATCGTCTCATCCCTCTTCAAAGAAGAGGGGCGGCTGGTGCAGGTGACCCAGAACAGCCGTGGCCAGCTGGTGCTGCGGCACCTGGATTACAAAAACGCTCTGGCCGGGGAACTGCGCAAGAGCCAGAGAACCCTGGGAGAGCGGAAAATTTCCCGGAATGCGGCCATTTATGAGCAGCCTGCTCCTGGGATGCCTTTGCGGCCTATCACCTGGGAGAGTCTGCCCGAGACCTTACCCAAAAACCGGGTGATCCACGCCCGGGAGGATGCCGCGGGATGCATTGATCTGCTGGTGCTGGACAATGTGACCGGAGACGGTTTCCTCTATGGCCTTGTCAGCCAGTATAAGAGCGAAAAGGTCATCATTCCCGGCGAGGGTCCGGATTATGACGAGCAGGGCAAGCCCATTCCGGGCACTGGCTCTTCCGACCTGACCCGTACGGTGTACACCCTCCGTCTGCGCACCAAGGACGGAACGAAGGAGATCACTTCCTTCTATCCCTGCGGGGATATGGGAACGACTGCGGCGCCTGGCGCTGTGGCCGTGGCCCTGACGCCGGCGGCAGAGGATGGAGAAGCACGGCTGACGGTGGCTTTCTCCACGCCGGGCAAGCGTCTGCAGAAGGCGGCCACGGTGGGCGAGGACAAGTTTGACAGCCGCCTGGGTGTGCGCATCGGGGATGTGTATGTGCCCATCAGCGAAAATGTGCAGATCTATGCACCCAAGCTGGACCGGTTCCTCACCCTCCAGGAAGCCCGTATGAACTTCAAACAGTTCGATCTGTATTGTGATACAGATCCCCTTCAGGGAGGCCGTGTGCGCATCATCATTGCAGAGTGACGATCCTCCTATCTTCGTAATAACAGAAGAAATCCCGGCCGGTGCGGCATTGCCGCACCGGCCGGGATCTTTTTATAGCCATATGGACAGGTGTACCCATTCAGGCCATATCCCGATACAGGAAGGTGACGATCTGGGCCCGGGTACAGGGCAGATCGGGGGAGAAGGCATCGGCACTGGTGCCGGTGGTGATGCCCCATTCCACCGCCCAGAGGACGGCGTCATAGTAATAGGCTTGGGAAGCCACATCCCGGAAGGGATTATGAGTGCTGCTGGGTGCCTGTTCTTTCTCCATCCGGTGGAGGAAGGTGACGATCTGGGCCCGGGTGCAGGGCAGACCGGGGGAGAAGGTATTGGCACTGGTGCCCGCGGTGATACCCTTTTCCACAGCCCAGAGCACCGCTTTGTAGTAATAGTCTCCCTCGCTCACATCGGTGAAGGGATTGGTTTTGCCCGAAGGCTCCGGCTGTCCCATGGCCCGCCACAGGAAGGTGACGGCCTGGGCCCGGGTGCAGCTGCTGCCTGGGGAGAAGGTACTGGCACTGGTGCCTGCGGTGATCTGGGGCGTATGGTTTACCGCCCAGAGGACACTGTCGTAATAATAGTCCGATGTGCCCACATCGGTAAAGGGAACCGATTCTGTGATCTCCGCCGAGGCACTGCCCGAGCTGGCCGTTCCGGCGTAGGTGATGATGTTTTTGTAATTGGCCGAAAGGGCGCTGCTCTTTACATTCTGTCCATCGGGCAGCTTCAGGGAGAAGGTGGTGGCGCACAGTTGCCCATCGGTGGCAGCGCCTGCATCCACCGGTGTCAGCGTGCCGCTGAGGGCCATGCCGCCCTGCTGCACCTGGATATTCTGGGTGTTCACCGAAGAGAGGCGCACCGGCTTGTCAAAGCGCAGCATCACAGAAGAATCCCCGGCTTTCCCCGAAAGGGTCAGCTGGGCCGCGGCCTGGGAGGTGAGGCCCACATTGACCTCGGTCTGCACCGGCGGCACCGGCAGCCACTGGCTGTACACGGTGTCATAGCCTTCTTTTTCGTACTTTACCTGCCACCAGCCGTCGGGAACCATCCACAGGTACTGGCCCTGGGCGTCGGTGGTCAGGGGATTCTGCTGACCGAAGTCTGCGGCGTTCCAGCGCTGGCTTTCCGAAGCGTTGCCCGTGGGTTTTGCACTCCCGGCGCTGTAATAGAGGGTGGTGGTCACCCCGGACAGGCGGTTGCTTTCGATCCCTTCATACACATAGCCGGAGGGGTCCCGGATCACCGTCTTGTCCCGGTCGGGCGTGGAAGCCATGGCAGGGCGCGCCACGGCAAAGACCACGGGCGCCACACGGATGGCCAGACCTATGCCCCGGACCGTCAGCGCAACGGCGCCGGCCACGATACCGGCTGTCGCTTCAGCAGGGAGCAGGGCGATGACAGCGCCGATGACGATGCCCCAGGCGATGAACTTGGCTGCATCGGTGAGAAGGCCCTTTGTCTCTTCCGGCAGGTTCACAAAGCCCACCACATCCAGGCCGCCTTCTTCTCCACCTTCTTCGCCGCCTTCTTCTCCACCTTCTTCGCCGCCTTCCTCGCCACCTTCCTTTTCATCTTCCCCTTCCGGGGGCCAGAAGATGGAAGGAGGCTCTTCGCCGCTTTCTACGCCGCCCTCGCCATCGATGCTGCCTTGACCGGCCTGGCCCTGGCCGTTTCCGTAATTGCCGCTGTTGGGGGGACGGTAGCCGCCATTGCTGATGCCGCCGCCACCGATGCCGAGGATTCCAAGAATGCTGCCGATACTGAATTCTCCGGTGATATCCAGGAACATGACGGGGTTGTTATAGACATAGCGGTACAGGTTCAGGTCATAGACTTGGCCTGCAGGGTCCGGGCTGATGAAGCTGTCGGTGGCAGTGGAAACATACCGGGCCCGGTCATAGAGCAGACCGTTGCCGTCATCGATTATGCCGTACATCCCCACA
>JAHZHY010000198.1 GCA_019420045.1 Clostridiales bacterium | reverse complement strand
GCGCAATGACGAAGGACGAAGTTGCAAAAGCACGGGAGATGGATCTGCTGACTTATTTGCGCCGGTATGAGCCAGATGAGCTGGTGCATTTCAGTGGCAATACATACTGCACCCGCACCCATGACAGCTTGAAGATTTCCAATGGCAAATGGTACTGGTGGAGCCAAGGGATCGGAGGACGCAGCGCTCTGGATTATCTGACAAAGGTTAAGGGGGTGGAGTTTCGCCAGGCGGTGGAGATCCTGGCCGGAGCGCCCAGGCCCTCTGTCCATGAAAAAATTGCAAAGCAAAAAGAAGAAGCTATCAAGTTGATACAGCTTCCCCCAAGACACGCCAATAATCGGCGTGTCTTTGCTTATCTCAGCGGAAGCCGGGGAATTGATCCGGAGATAATCAACCACTGCATCAAGGCCGGGCAGTTGTATGAGGATGCCAAACACCATAACTGCGTATTTGTAGGGTTTGATGGTAAAACGCCCAAATATGCCATGCTCCGTGGCACACTCACCAGCAGCGCCTTTGTAGGGGAAGCTCCAGGAAGTGATAAGCGGTTTGGATTCATAGTGCCCCGACAGGGCCAAGAACGAGGTACAGTGTGCGTCTTTGAAAGTGCCATCGACGCGCTCTCGTATCTCACCCTTATCAAAGGCGAGGGGAAAGACTGGCGTCAGGCCAGCACTTTATCACTGGGTGGCATCCATGTGGGAGAAAAGGAAAAGATGACAAAATTCCCCGTGGCTTTGGAGCACTATCTGAAAACCAACGACCAAATCAAAAAAATCATACTGTGCCTTGATAACGACGGACCAGGCCGGGCTGCTGCCCAGGAGATCCGCCGTCAGCTGGAAGAACGGTATGAGAGACGGTATGAAATAGTAGACAATCCGCCCAGAGATGGGAAGGATTACAATGAGCTGCTGCAAAAAATAAAGGGGCTGCGTGGTAAGGTGAAGACCCGCGGACAGCCAGGAAAGGGTATGGAACGATGAAAAGTAGAACGGATTTGATAGCCTATGAAAAGCTGAAAACGGTGCGGCAATGGGCAAAATTGGGCTATTTGCCTATCCAGGACGCCGAAGGTATTCTTCTTTGGACAAACAATTTTCATCAGGGAAAGAGTAGGTATTATGGGCCGGATGATGTGGAAAAGGCATCGGAAGAAGCTCTTCAGGAATTTTTTGCGCCGGAGAAAAGGCGTAGAAGGGAACAGCAGCAGCGCTGGCGTCAGAAGAAACAGATGGAAAAGCAAATGGAAAAGGGCTGGGAATCTGTGCAAGGGCAATGGAGCGTTTGTCCTCCATTGAAAGGGATCGTGATCGATACCGAAACAACAGGACTGGATTTTGAGAACGATGAAATTTTGCAAGTGTCCATTGTGGATCTGGATGGCAATCTTCTGTTCAATAGCTATATCAAACCCTATTTGAAAACTCAATGGCCCGATGCCCAAAGGATCAACCGCATTACTCCGGAGATGGTGCAGGATGCTCCTTATCTGCATGAGGTGGCCCCTCGGCTTAGGGGCATCTTCCGCGCGGCTGAGCTGGTGATTGGTTACAACACCAGCTTTGATCTGGAATTTCTGTGGCCAGCTCTGAAAGGAGAGCCGCCGGTCTCAAGAATCTATGATGTGATGCTGGCGTTTGCCCCTATCTTTGGGGAATGGGACAGCAAAAATGAGACTTACAAGTTTCAAAAACTGTCTACCTGTGCCGACTACTTTGGCTATATCCCCACGGTGGATTACCACAACAGCCTGGGTGATGTTATGGCCACGCTGTATTGCTATGAAAAAATCATGGAAAGAGGGGAAGAAAATGCTGAATAAAGCGATTCTGATGGGGCGGCTTACTGCCGATCCCGAGTTGAAACATACTCCGGAAAACACTCCGGTTACATCCTTCACCTTGGCCGTAAATCGCACATTTGGCCAGGATCAGCAAGCTGATTTTATCGACATTGTGGCCTGGAGGAACACCGCAGAGCTCGTGTGCAAGTGGTTTTGCAAAGGAATGCAAATGGTCGTTTGCGGAAGAATCCAGACCCGTACCTGGGAGGATAAGCAGGGTAACAAACGCAAATCGGTGGAAGTAATCGCCAATGAGGTATACTTTGCCGACCGGAAAAAGGAGTTGGAAGAAGATTCTCGCCAGGAAGAGGACGGTGAATAGAGATGGAGCCGACAAACTCCTTGTTGAAATATCTGGTGGAAAATGAGATACCGGCGGATCGGTTTTTGGCTGTCTGGCGGGAACTTCAAACGGAAATCGAAGATAAGGAGCGGAGGAAGGATATGGAAGAAGAATACCAGTATTACATTTCCGATTTTCTGGAAGATAGTGGTCGAAGTTTGAATATGGATGAAGAAATTGAGCTGGTCTACAAATGGCAAAAATCGCAAGATCAACTTCTGAGGAAAATGGGTGAAACTGGATATTTAGAAAGCGAGAAAAGATCATTTTCCCAACATCCTATCAGCAGAGAGAAACTGGAAGAAATGACCTTTTTGAGAAAGCCCTCTTTGGTCTTTATGGCCTGGCTTGATTCGGACGGGAAAGCTCGGAAAGGCGAGTGGCGGATCTTTCGGCATGGGTGGTTTTACAACGGGCTGGATATGGATTGTCTGGCCGACTATGGGAAGAAGATCATTGCCTTTGACGATGAGCCAAGGTGGGAAGCAGATGAAGGATTTTTCTTTTCGGGTGGAGTAGATTCCAATCAGCGAAGCGACCTTCCAGAAACTATGAAGGGAGGTGAGGGTGATGAAAAATCGAATGAAAGAGTATCGGGCCAAGCATAATCTGACGCAGTCTAAGCTGGCTGAATTAGCAGGGCTTCACCCGGTGACAGTTCGAAAGCTGGAACTCGATAATCGTGATCCCACCTTATTAGCCGCCTGGAAAATTGCAAAGGCATTTAGGGTACAGATCGAAGACATCTTTATGATTGAGGAAGAATAGGGGCCGGGCCGAAAACGCCCGGAGGGCGAAAGACACCGCAGCATGGCGCGGTGTCTTTGCAAGTATAGCATTTGGCTAGCCAAATGCGAACTTGTTAAGGGGATACCCCCTAATACCCCCGATTTTGATGGGCCTTGAGAGGAGATGATTGAACTATGCGCAAGCGGGGAAAAGCTGTTTTAGTGCGCTTAAATGAACAGGAGTATGCCCACCTCAAACGGCTGTCAGAGACTACTGGCCTAAAGATGGAGCCGCTAATCCGGCAGCTCATTCTGGGGCGGGATGTAAAGCCTCGCCCACCAGAAAATCTTGCCGAATTATTACGGCAAATATCCGCCGTGGGCAACAACATCAACCAGATCGCCAAGGTGGCCAATAGTTCCAAATTCATTCGATCGGAAGATATCGAAGAGATCAAAAAGATGCAGTCTGAATTGTGGAAGGTGGTCAAAAATATGTGAGATAAAATGGAAATTGATTTTGGGGGTTGAGGAACCATAGCGTATATCAAAATTTTTGCCGTTCGCTCAAGACTGGATAATACAGTAAATTATGCAGCTGACGATATCAAGACCAGATTGGATGAAAAAATCGACTATGCTCTTGATTCAGATAAGACTGAAACACAGTATTATCGGTCGTGTATCAACTGTGAAAATGTGGATAATGCTTATGAATCAATGATGTCCACAAAAAGGAAATGGGAAAGTGAGGGTGGGGTACAAGGTTACCACATCATCCAATCTTATAAGCCAGGAGAAGTGACCCCTGAACAGGCTCATGCCATCGGCATGGAATTTGCTCAAAAAATGTTTGGAGATCGGTATGAGGTAGTGGTGGCTACCCACCTGAACAGGCATCATTTACATAATCACATCGTCATCAATTCTGTGTCTTTTGTGGATGGGAAAAAGTATCACTCCAATCGTAAAAGCTACTACCACGAACTGAGAGAAACATCCAACGAGATTTGCCAGGAACATGGCTTATCGGTCATCAAGCCCAAGGCGAAAGGAAAACAGTATCCTGAGTGGGAAGCCGAGCAAAAGGGAACCGGCACATTACGCAGTGCCATCCGGGAGGATATCGACGCTGCGATCCGATATTCCTATACCATGGAAGATTTCTGGACGCTGCTGCAAAAGCAGGGGTATCGCATCAAGCGGAGTGAGCAGCGAAAATACATTGTGCTTTTGTCCCCAGGGGCCAAGCGGGGTGTTCGGCTCACCAGCTTGGGAAAGGGATATGGGGAAGAAGAAATCGCCGCCCGTATTCGCCGTCAGAGGGACAAAGGCCCACTGGTGAAACCGCTGGTGAAACCACCCCGCCGCATCCGAATGCGCGGCAGCACCAAATACATACCGAAAAAGAAAGTCAAAGGCTTTATGGCCTTGTACTTCAAGTACCTGTATCTGCTGCGGGGAGCACAGCAGCCGAGAGTACGCCGTCCCAGCTATATCATGCGGGAAGAGCTGATCCGGCTGAAGCGTTACCAGCAGCAGTTTAGATATATCCAATCAAACCATATTGAGACGGCAGGCGATCTTACGGGCCGGGCGGAGCAGATAGAGCAAGAGCTTCTTCGACTGGAGAATGAACGCAGGCCGCTGTATGGATTGCGTAAGAATGGAAAGGAGGAAGAACTGGAAGAAATCAATGAGAAGATCGCTCAGTTCAACGCCGCCATGAAAAAGCTGCGGTTGGAGCGGAACCTGTGTAAACGAATCCAGGAGGATATTCCTCGGGTGACGGCTGCATGGGAAAAAGCCCAAGCCGGTCTGCTGCAAAAGCGGCAGCGAGAACAGGAGCGGAACAGTCAGAAAGAACAGAGAAGGAGGGTTTGAATATGAGTGAAGAATCCCAGGCTGTACAGACGATGGTCAGCGCCGCTGAAAAAGGAGTGGAAGCTACGGCCCGTGTTGCTCTGGAAACCGGTAAGGGTGTCTTTCACACGGCAAAATCCATCGTTGCACTGGCAGCAGCCCTGATGAAGAGCCATCCTAAAAGCAAAGGGAAGATCAAGCTGACTAAGATGGTCAGCCAGGGCAAAGAGCTGGTACCCTTTCAGATTCTGGAGCGGGACAAACGAACCTTTCACAAGTTGGCTAAAGACTATGGCATCACCTATGTGATGGTGAAAAACTCCAAGACCCAGGATGGGCGGGTGGAGGTTATAGCCAAAGCAGAGGACGCCGGGCGGATCAATCGGATCATCGAGCGCCTGGGGTACCCGGCTCCCACCAGGGAGGGTGAGGAAAAAAACGCCGTGTCCCGTACTCTGTCAAAGGAAGAATCCAAAGAGTACGGGAGTTTCAACGAGCGCAGTATGAGTACTATGAGTACGAGGACGAATGAAGAGAGAAAGCGTCCTTCGGTGCGTGACCAGGTGGAAAAAGCAAAAGCGGCGCTTCAGAAATCCACGGGAAAAAACAAAGTACGGGAACATACCGTCGAAAGAAGGAGATGAGAAACGATGAAACACAGACAGGGACTTGCAGCAGCTCTGTTGTTTTGCGTCATGTGTACGCCGGTGTTGATGGGAGCAGCAGCTGAGCCGGAACCGGAAACACAGGACGGAGAAACAGCTCAAGTGGAGATTCCGCCCCAGCCTGCGCTGTATCCTATTGACATCGTATATAGCGAGGATGATACAGCCTGGCACCTGGAAAAGGTTTATCAGCTGGATGCCAGCGCCGATCCGTCGGTGATCCCCACAGAGAACTTTGAGCAGGAAGGGCGGGAATATGTGTTCCTGGAGCTTCTGGCCGAAGATCAGCGGGAAACCGATACCAAGGAGCATATCGAGCAGATCACCCAGGAATCCTCCACCAAGGATACGGAGACGGTGCTGAAGAATCTGGCTCCTACTCTGGAGTATGCCGGGGAGGATGGATACATGGGTGTCCTTACCCTGGATACGGCCAGTGTCAAAGTGGAAGCTTCGGGTTACGGCAGCCGGAGCCAGAATGTAACAACCACTCGCACCTATCCCAATCTGGCCGATGCCGATACATCCTATATCCCTAAAGCGGTTGAAGAGGATGGCTGTACTATGGAGCTGGTGGATGTATCCTGGCAAACGGCAGCAGCCGACGAAATCAGTGGTCAGAGTGTAGCGACCCGCTATACTGCGGTGGCCAGCTATGCCGGAACAAAAACCAGCCAGTATGTGAAAGGCTATGTGGTGACGGCGGATTATGTAGGGGATGTCAGTCGCACCACAAACAACAGCATCCTTTACACCGCGATCTTCTCCGCCATGAAGGAGCAGGAGCCGGAGAAAGAAGATATTCCCTATGCAGTGTCAATCGGAATGCCTGTTGCAGCTTTGGTCGGAGGAGCTGGTACGGCAGTCAGCATCACAGGCTGGCGGAAATATAAGAAAAAGAAAGGGATCAAATGATGAAACGACAGATTGCAGCAGCTTGCGCATTGGCTGCGGTGCTGAGCCAATCGGTCTGGGCGGCAGATTACACATTCTCTGGCCCGGAGCAAGGGCTTTTTGCCCGGCCCACATCGGATGATACGATTTATGTGGACAAACCAGAGGTCAATGTGGATCGGAGCAAAAACACAGCTCTGATTCCCCCGGCCTTTGGCAGCGCCACATCGTATCTGACCAGTAGCGGAACAACAATGACCCCCACCTTGATTCAGGGGGGCAGCGGCAGCGCATCCGATATAGTGACACCGCCTACCATATCGGGCAACACCAATACCGGCAGCACCGGTACAGGGAGTTATGAAAGCAGCTTTACCCTGGTTACGCCCGATCTGTATTATGCGGGGGGCTATATCGGCTCTTTGAAGATCCCGTCCATTGGTGTGGATGTGAAGATCTACCAGGGCACCGATGATGCAGCCTTGCGTTATGGCGTGGGGCATTTTGAAAACACCAGCATTTGGGAAGGTAATGTGGCTATTGCCGGACATAACCGGGGCGTCAACAGTTACTTCGGAAAAATCCACACGCTGAAACCGGGGGCAACGATCCAACTGACCACCAAGATCGGCACCCGGCAGTATCAGGTGGATGGGGGGGCCAAGATC
>JAHZHY010000197.1 GCA_019420045.1 Clostridiales bacterium | reverse complement strand
ACTTTTACTACTCTTATTGACCATTTCACAAGCGTGTACCCCTAGTACACTTGGTTATAAAGTAACCAACTGGCAATTAAGTTGCCAACTTATAAAAGCTGCGCCAAAGACGCAATCAATAGATGTGGGAAATCCCACAATCGGCAGTTGACCGGGCTGTCCGTATGGCCTTGCATTTCCCAGAATCAGGAAATCGGTCCAAGTCGTTCTTGCTATACGCAACGATAACACTGAAATTATAAGTTTAAAATCATTTTTTGTCAAGGCTTATTGAATATTCCCCCGAAAACCCACGATTTTTCAAAAGGAAACGGCCCAAACGGGCATCGGTCTGCTCTCCATGGAGCAGGGCGGCCTGACCGGCCATGAACACATGATGGATCCCTTCAGGCTTCTGGAAGGGGTTTTCATAGGTGGCCTTGTCGGTCACTTTTTCCCCGTCAAACACCGTGATATCGGCCTGCATTCCCGGCCGGAGAACACCCCTGTCTTTCAGGCCGATGATCTGAGCCGAAAGACCGGTGATCCGGTGTACCGCTTCCTCCAGAGTGCAGAATCCCTTCTCCCGGGCCAGACGCAAAAAACAAGGGAATGTTCCGAAATTCCGGGGATGGGGCTTGCCTTCGTTTTCTTCCGGCGCCAGAGGCAGAGACACGCCGTCGGAACCGATGGCGAAATCCTTTTGGGACAGCATATAATCCACATCTTCCTGGCACATGGCAAAGGAAATGCAGGTGGCCTGGGCCCGGGTCTCCACCGTCACCCGGGCGATGGTTTCAGCCATAGACAGTCCCAGCTCCTGACTGAGCTGCCAGATGTTCTTGCCATCCGCCGGAGGATACCGCCCCTCGGTGGTGACCACATAAAGCCCTTCCCCGTCTTCCTTTGTGGAAAAACGCTCTTCCAGCTGACGGATGATCTCTCCCCGCTTTTCCGGGTCCTGCAAAATGGCCACAGCCTTTTCCTTGCCTCCCTGGATGGTCCACTTGGGGAAGGAATTGGTGATGCCGGAAGAGGCGGCCAGATAGGGATACAGATCCACTGTCACATGAATTCCGTCCTTCTGGGCCTTCCGCACATTGTCCACAAACTCCGGCGCCTTGCCCCAGGCCGCCCGGCCGCTGGCCTTGAAATGGGCGATGTGCACATGGGCCCCGGTGCGCCGGTTGATCTCGTACATCTCCTCCAGGGAGCGGGGCGTGCCCAGGCCCTGATCCCGCATATGGGAAGTGATAATGCCATCATAGCGGGCTACCACTTCTCCCAAAGCGCACAACTCTTCCTGGTCAGAGGACACACCGGGGGTATACCCCAGCCCCAGGGACAGGCCCCAGGCCCCATGGGCCATATCCTCATCCAGCAGCCGCTTCATCTCCTCCAGCTCTTCCTTTGTGGCCGGCCGGTCCTCATACCCCATCACGCCGCAGCGCAAAGCACCGTGGCCGATGAGCGGCACCAGATTGGTGCCCATCTTTTTGCCGTCCCGCCGCACCTTTTCCAAAAATTCACCGAAGGAGGCCGAGGCATAGTCACGCACCGCTGCGTCGGCAAACCCCCGTATGCGCTCCATGTGCTCCGGCGGGCAGGGATAGATGGTGG
>JAHZHY010000196.1 GCA_019420045.1 Clostridiales bacterium | reverse complement strand
TCGAAAAAGTGACCTCCGGCCACTTTTTCGACACGCTCAAGCGGCGGGCTCTCGCCCGCCGCTTTTTATGTGCTTATTTGTTTATTTGCTGATAATCAGGCCATAGCCGCCATTCTGGCGCTTATAAACCACGCTGTGCCGGTCATCCTCCTCGCTGTTGCGGAAGAAGAAGAACTGATGATCCAGCAGGTTCATCTGCAAAATGGCCTCCTGGACGGTCATGGGCTTGACTTCGAATTCCTTCACCCGGATCACATCATAGATGTCCTCGGGAGCCTGATCCTCGGCCAGCATCTGCAGTTCCGCCGGTTTGTCAAAGGCACCCTGGCGCAGCCGCTTCTCCAAACGGGTCTTGTTTTTCAGAATCTGCCGCTCGATGCGGTCCACGGCACCGTCGATGGAACCATACATATCATGGCTCTGCTCCGAGGCCCGGAAAAGCATCCCGGCATGGGCCACGGTGATTTCAGCAATGTACCGGCCCCGCTCCATGGAAAAAGTCACTTTGGCGCTGTTATCTCTATCAAAGTACCGCTCGAGCTTTTCACATTTTTTAGTTGCATATTCCTTCAGCTCGTCGGAAATGGAAACCTTTCTCTCTGTAAAGGTCATCTTCATAGTCAGCACTCCTTTGTTTTTTGATGCGCTACGCTCTATTCAGTTTTCTTGGTAATATTATAGCACATATCCAGGCAAAAGCGAGACCTTTTTGTGAATTTTTTCAAAATAAAAATTCACATAAAAAACCCCCGCCCGGAAGCAATGCTTTCAGACGGGGGAAGAAATCTTACCTCAGACCGGTTACAGAGTGAACTCCTGGTGACGGGTCACATGGCAGCCGATGTTGACGGCGCAGGGCAGACCGGCGATATGGGTGCCGAAAGCCATGACCCGCACTTTCAGCGCAGTCACAGTGCCGCCCCAGCCCTGAGGGCCGATGCCCAGCTTATTGGCCTTTTCGGTGATCTCCTTTTCCAGGTCGGCATAGAACTCGTCCTGAGCAGGAGCGTCCAGCGGTGTGCACACCGCTTTTTTGGCCAGATAGGCAGCCTTTTCAAAGGTGCCGCCCAGACCCACACCCACGATCATGGGAGGGCAGGGATTGGAGCCGGCCTTGGACATGGTGTCCACAATAAAGCCTACCACATCTTCCCGTGTAGCGGCGGGAGTAAACATCTTGATGGCGCTCATGTTTTCGCTGCCAAAGCCCTTGGGTGCCACAGTGATGTGGATCTGATCCCCGGGAACGATGCTGGTATGGATGATGGCAGGGGTGTTGTCGTTGGTGTTCACCCGGCGCATGGGATCGGAGACCACGCTCAGGCGGAGATAACCGTCCACATAACCCCGGCGGACGCCTTCGTTAATGGCGGTCTCAAAGTCACCGTCCACAATATGGCAATCCTGGCCGATCTCGGCAAAAATCACCGCCATGCCGGTATCCTGGCAGACGGGAACTTCCTTTTTGGCAGCCAGGGCGGCGTTGTCCAGCATCTTGTCGAAGATCTGGCGGCCCAGGGGGGATTTTTCCTCCTCCTTGCCCTTTTTGAAAGACTCGATCACATCATCCGGCAGGCGGCAGTTGGCCGCGATGCAGGCTTCCTTCACCTTTTCTGTGATCAGCTTGGCAGAAATCTCACGCATAACTCACAATCGTCCTTTCCAGCCGGCAAAGCCGGGTTTTACATGACAAAATATGACAAAACTTCCTATGGACAGCAAGGGTCTCCCATGGTAAGATAAAGCTGTGAGAAGGAGTTCTCACACACCGTTCATATCTTTATCCCCACAACCCTATTCGGCGCGCTTTTCTTGGGAAGGCGCGCCCCTTTTTTTGCCCTTCTGGGGCTCATGGGCTATTATACCATGAAACGAAGCGACATGGTATATTGGCCGGGTTTTCGGTTGTCCCGTAGGCGGGACGAGAAAACGACCGCAAAATCCGGTATCCGGTATAATAACCGCTTCGCGGTTATTATACCCCAAACAAAAAGAAAGCGCAACCGCTGGGGCCGCGCTTTTAAGGGATCTATCTGCCTCTGCGTCTGGAGCTGCGCTTTTCGCCGAACGCGCGGGAATCGGAGATTCTGCTCTCGCTGGCCTGCATGAAATGCTTGAGCTTATCTTCAAAGGAAAGATCGCTGGTTTTCTGCAATGTGCTGCGCACCGGGGCCGGCACGGCCTGTCGGGGGCGCTGAGGCCGCTCGGGGCGTTTTTCCGGCAAGGCTTTTTTGATGGACAGATTGATCCGCCCCTGCTCGTCGATGGCGATCAATTTGACCTTGACCTCCTGGCCTTCTGTGAGGAACTGCTTGATGTCCTCCACATAGGTGTTGGCGATCTCCGAGATGTGGACCATCCCGCTTTTGCCGCCGGGCAGCGCCACGAAGGCGCCAAACTTGGTGATTCCTGTGACCTTTCCATCATAGATGGTTCCCACTGTTAACTCCATATCCGCTTTGTAACCCTCTCCGTTTTATTTGCTAGCAATGTCCACAAAGACCCGTTCGCCAGGAGAGACATAGCCCAGCTGGTCCCGGGCAATGCGGGCCACATACTGGTCGGAATCCTGGCTCTCCAAAAGAGCCTCTGTTTCGGCGTTGCGAAGCTGTTGCTCTTCCACCTGCTGTTCCAGTTGGGTCTTTTCTTCCTTCTTCTGGCTGATCTGCAGCTGAAGGGACACCATGGTAAAGGTGGCATAGGCGGCGAACACCGCCACGGCGATCTTGGTAAGACCGCCCACTTTCTTTTTCTTTTTCATTGGCCATTCCTCAGTCCGGCCGGGGCCAGAGGACCCCGATCAATGGATGTTGCATTCCGGCCCAGGGCCGCATGGAAAAAAGCGCATCCATCCTCCTTGGGAGGATGCACACTATAATAATAAAAAAAATTCATAAAAAAGTCAAATACTTTATTTGGATTTGCGCCGGTGTTTTCCCGGAAAAACCCTGAACTTCCCCTGGAAAAAGGCAAAAAAGCCCTGAATCTTCCCCAATACTCTGCGAACGGAGGGGGAGAACCAAACGGCATACAGCGCCCCGCCCAGAATGGCTCCCAAAGGCAGATACCCCCGGATGACGCCCTGGCTCTCCCCGAAAACCAGCAGGAAAAAGCCCGTGGCTCCCATGAGGCAGAAAAGCAGATCCAACAAAGCGGTGAGGAATGCCCCACCGCCGCCTAATCGGCGAAAGAAGGCCATCACATCATACAAAAGCCCCAAAAATAGCCCCAGCGCCGCCGCATGGAGAAAGGCCTGGGTCTGCTGGGCCAGCACCGCCTCTACCATTTAAAACAACCGGGACCAGAAGCCCCGCCGGCGCAGCTGATCTTCCTCATAGACCATGGCCTCAATCTGTCCGGCGATGGCGATCTCCCCCACCTCCAAATTGAGTTTTTCCACATGGAGCTGCTGGCCGCCCACGGTGAGAATGCCCATGCTGGTCACCAGGGACACCTGGTTTTCGTCAAAGCTGATGACTTCCGATACCCCCGACACACTGAGATGCTCCCGGTTTTCCAGGATCACATTGTGCGGTGCCAGGTCCATTCTTCTGTACTCTTCGTTTTTCATATACGGCCGCCCCTTTCCAGATTCATACCACAACTATATGGAGCGGAAAGGGATTTTAGACCTTTTTCTTTTTACTGGATCTCCTGATACAGCAGCTCGGCCTGATCCTTGCCTACATGCTCCGGCGTCTGGAGCACCTTCACCTTCAGGGTGCGCTGACCGAAGGCCAGTTCCAGCACATCCCCCACCTTCACCTGGTAGCTGGCTTTGGCCGGTTTGCCGTTGACCATCACCCGCCCCACATCACAGGCGTCGTTGGCCACGGTGCGCCGCTTGATCAGCCGGGCCACCTTGAGATATTTATCCAAACGCATTTTTCTTTCTCCTCTCTGTGCAAAAAGGCAGCCCGGTTTCCCGTGCTGCCTGAGCGTGTCAAAAAAGTGACTTTGCCACTTTTTTGAGTTTTTGCAAGGGGCTGCATGCACGCCTTTGGCGCACACTGGCCCCTTGATAGGTGCAAAAAGCTGCGCACAGGTCGCAGCTTTTTGCGAATTGATTCGTGGCAGGGCAAACATACCCCTCACACGAAAATTTTCCGCAATCTGAAACAGTCCGGTTTTCCCGTGTTGCTTGTTTCAGGTACTTATTTAGCCACCTGATCCTTCAGAGCCTTGCCGGCCTTGAAAACAGGATACTTGCTGGCAGGGATCTTGATCTCTTCCCGGGTCTTGGGGTTGCGGCCCACACGGGCAGCCCGCTCCTTCACTTCGAAGGAACCAAACCCGATCAGCTGGATCTTGTCGCCCTGAACCAGAGCTTCGGTCACAGCGTCCACCATGGCGTTGAGGGCGGCTTCGGCGTCCTTTTTGGAAAGTTCGGCTTTTTCGGCAATGGCCGCGATCAATTCTGTCTTGTTCATTTTAAAACTCCTCCTTTATGCTTCCGTCTGCTGATCGGTCTCGCAGACGGCGCTCCCTGTCTCCTGCCACAGCCGGGCCTGCTCCTGAGAAGAAAGCTGGCTCAGAGGGGCTGGAGCAATGTTTTCCAGTTCCTCAAATTTTTCCACAAACCGCCTGGCCTCATATGTCAGCGCTTCTTCGGCGGAAAGCCCCTGCTCTCCGGCCTGAAGGGCTGCTGCAAACAAAAGCCTGCCCAGGGCCTGCTCCGTTTGCTCTCCCTTCCCCAGCTGCTGTATCGCCTGCTCCATCTCCTCCATGGGGCTTTGGATGGACGCCAGGGAAAAACCGCCTTTTCTGGCCCGGCTCTGAAGCTTCTGTGCATACATCAGGGCTGGCAGGGCCGTGGGCACCTGGCGCAGCGTGTCGGACACACTGTTCTGCCCCTTTTCCTGCCGCTTGATGGCATCCCAGTTTTTCAGCACCTCTTGGGAAGTATTGGCCGAAACGGTGCCAAAAATGTGGGGATGGCGGCGGATCAATTTCTGACAGACCTCATCCAGCACATCCTCCAGCCCGAACAACCCTTCCTCCCGGGCAATCTGAGCATGGAAGATCACCTGCATCATCACATCCCCCAATTCCTCCCGAAGGTTCGCTGTGTCCTTGTGGTCGATGGCGTCCACCGCCTCATAGACCTCTTCGAGAAAATTGTTCCGGATGCTTTCGTGGGTCTGTTCCCTGTCCCAGGGACAACCCTCCGGCGAACGGAGAATCGCCATGATCTCCACCAGATCTTCAAAGCCATAGCGATCTTTTGGATTAAAATTTATCATATTATGCCTTCCTTTGCAAGCATTATTTCCTGATTTTACTGTTTTTTGCCGATTTTACACGGTTTTTCGTGAAAATCCAATGACTGGTCTCTGTTTTATCTCAGTCGGAGAACCTTTGCCAGCTTTTTCCCTCCCGGAAGCAGCAGGATGTCCTCTCTGGGCAGCGCTCCCACTGCCAGCAGCATCAGTCCATAAAAGGCCGCCCCTGAAAGGGTCAGGGCCGCAAATCCCCACCGTGGACCCAAGACCTCCTCTACCGGCAGGCGGAGAAAGACCAGAAATACTCCCATCAGCCCTGTGGCCAGCGCCGGCCGGAAAAATACCTTATCCCAGGAAACCCCCATCCCGGCCCGGTGAAGGGCCCGCAGATTGAGCAGGGTGATCAGTCCATAACAGCACACCGTGCCCCAGGGAGCGCCACCGATGTGGACGGTGGGTTTTCCCGTGAGCACATAGGTGACCCCCAGTTTGCACAGAGCCCCAACGGCCAGCGTGTAAACCGGAGTGCGCATCCGCCCCATGGCCTGTAAAATGGCATTGGTCATGGTGGTCATGGCCACGAAAAACACCCCGGGCCCCAGGATGATCAAAAGAGGTGCTCCCAAAGCGCAGTCCTGGGGCCGGGCAAAATAGATCAGCTCCAGCAAGGGCCGTCCCAGCAGACAGAATCCCACCCCGGCAGGCAGGGAAAGCAGGGCGGCAAATTCCAAGGCCGAGTCGGAGAGCCTGCGGGCCAGCATCCTGTTTTTCCGGGAAAGGGCCCCGCTGAGGGGTGGGATCAGGCTGACTCCCAAGGCCGTGATCAGGGTCTGAGGCAGATGAAACAGGGTGGTTACCATGTTATAGGTGCCATAAAGCCCGCCGGAAGCCTGCTGGGAAAAGCCGATGTCCTGCAGCCGGTTCATCACAATAGCCATATCCATCAGATTGGACAGGCTGAGCACCAAAGATCCAGCCATCACCGGCAAGGAAATGGCCAAAAGCCGCACCAGGCACCTTCCCGCAGACAATCCCCGGCCGCCGATGCCTTCCTCCTCTTCCCGGGGATGGAGAAGCAGATACAGGCAGCCCAACAGACTGCCCACCGTCACGCCGCCGATGGCCCCGGCGGATGCCTGGGCGGGAGAGCAGCCCCGGTTCAGCAAAAACACCGCTGCCCCATATCCCACCACCAGCTTGCCCACAGCCTCCATCACCTGGGATGCCGCCGTGGGCACCATATCCCCCAGCCCCTGGTGATAGCCGCGGATCACCGCTGCTACCGACACCAGAAACAGAGAGGGGGCCACCGCCCGTACCGCCGGAGCGGCCTGGGGACTGCCCACCAGCGCCGCCACCTGGGGCGCTGCTGCCCACAACCCGGCAGACAGGAGCAGTCCCACCAGGGAGAAGGTACCGAGGGCCACCCGAAAGATCCGTTTTCCTTCTCCCGGGCACCCCCGGCCCCGGGCTTCGGCCACCATTTTGGAAATGGCCACCGGCAGCCCGGCGGTGGACAGGAGGAACAGAGCTGAATAGATCTGATAGGCCACGGTGAAGGCCCCCATGCCGCTGCCCCCCAGGAGATTGCCCAAGGGGATCTTGAAAAAAGCCCCGATGAGCCTCGTGACCACACCGGACACCCCCAGGATCAGTGCCCCTTCCACAAAGCTGCTTCTTCTTTTTGCCACAGCCACCACTCCCCCGGCCACCATCAGGCCCTTTTCACCATTCATAGTCCCGGGGGCTTGTTTTTTATACCTGGCGGCCGGTCATGCGGGGCAGGGCGTAATTTTTCATCTCTGCCATGGCCCGCTCCACATCGATGGTTTTGAATTCTCCCTTCTCATAGAGGATGCGTCCCCGCACCATAGTGAGGACAACCTCCCGCCCGGTGGCGCTGTAACACAGAGCGGACACCGGAGAGTGAACCGGCTGGGTGGCAACGCCCGACAGGTCCACCAAAATCAGGTCGGCGTCCATACCTTTTTGCAGCATACCGCATTCCTTTTCCCGGCCCTGGGCGAAAGCGCCGCCCCGGGTGGCCCAGGACAGGGCCTGCTGGGCGGGCACCAGCCGGGGATCACCCTGAATGCCCTTCTGCAAAAGGGCGCTCAGTTTGATCTCTTCAAACAGGTCGTGGCTGTTGTTGCTGGCCACTCCATCGGTGCCCAGAGCCACATTCACCCCTTTTTCCGCCATTCTGGCCGCCGGAGCCACGCCGCTGGCCAGTTTCAGATTGCTCACCGGGTTGTGGGCCACCGTGGCCTTTTTCTCCGCCAGAAGGTCCATATCCTCCTCTGTGATCCACACCCCATGGGCAGCAGTGACCCGGCTTTCAAACACGCCGTGATCGGCCAGGACCCGGGCCGGGGTCTTGCCCCACCGGGCGATGCACTCTTCCTGCTCCTTTTTGGTCTCCGACAGGTGGAGATGAATGTTGAGCCCATGCTCCTGGGCATAGGCGGCATTTTGCTCCCACACCGCCGGGCAGGAGGTATACTCTCCGTGGATGCCCACATCCAGTCGGATGCGGCCCTCATCGGCCATATGCCAGCTTTTCAGCATTTCCCCCATTTCCAGGGTTTCTCCGGCCTTGTGGAAGTCATAGGACGCCGGATCAAAGCACATGGCCCCGTTGCACAGGTTGGCCTTGATCCCGGCCTGGAAGCAGACCTCCGCCATGGTGGGCATCTTGAAATACATCTCGGTCACCGAAGTGGTGCCGAAACGGATGGATTCCGCCAGCCCCAGCATCATGCCGGCCTGAACGCACCGGGCATCCAGCCGTCCTTCCGCCGGGAAGATGTGATCCTGAAGCCACTCCTGAAGGGCATAGTCGTCGGCATAGCCCCGCAGCAGGGTCATGGGCAAATGGGTGTGGGCATTGACCAGCCCGGGCATGGCGGCGCAGCCCTGGCCGTCCACCACCCGCCCGGCCTTCTCCTCCGGCTCCTTTTCCGAAAGCCAGCAGATCTTTCCCTGATCGATACCGATAAAGCAGTTTTCCACCACCGGATTCTGAGGGTCCATGGTGACGGCGGTGACATTTTTGATAAGCAGTTCCATTTTCCGCTTCCTCCTTCTTCCCTTTTTCTTTTACAGCCGGGGCAGACAGGCCCGCACCAAGGCGGAGAAGCCATCCCGGGCCCGCTCTGCCGCCTGAAGCACATCCACTCCATCCAGGCGCTGATCCAGCACACCGGCGGCCATGTTGGTCACCAGGGAGAAGCCCAGCACCCGAATACCACAGTGGTTGGCGCAGATCACTTCGGGCACGGTGGACATTCCCGCCGCGTCTCCACCCAGCACCCGAGCCGCCCGGATCTCTGCCGGGGTCTCAAACTGAGGGCCGGGGAAATAGAAATAAACGCCCTCCTGCAAGGTCATGCCCAGCTTGTCCGCTTCCTCTTTCGCAATCTTGCGGCAGGTCGGGTCATAGGCATAAGTCATATCGCAGAACCGAGGGCCGAACTCCGGCAGGTTGGGCCCCAC
>JAHZHY010000195.1 GCA_019420045.1 Clostridiales bacterium | reverse complement strand
ACGCCGTGCCCATGATCATCGGCGAGATCCGGCGGTATCTCCGGGACAACAGCCCGGTGCGGGTGAGCCGCTCTCTGCGGGACAACGCCTACAAGGCACTCACCGCCCGGGAAGCCTTCACCAAGGAGCACCAGCGGGAGCCTACCGTGGAGGAGATCGCAAAAGCCTTCGGCATGAAGCGGGAAGAGGTGGTCTTTGCCCTGGACGCCATCTCCGACCCCATTTCCCTTTATGAGCCGGTGTACCAGGACGGGGGCGACGCCATCTGCGTGATGGACCAGGTGCGGGACACGAAAAACACCGACGACAGCTGGATCGAGCAGATCGCCATGAAGCAGGCCATGAGCGGCCTGAGCGACCGGGAGAAGCGGATTCTGGCCCTGCGGTTTTACGACGGCCGCACCCAGATCGAGGTGGCAAAGGAGATCGGCATCTCCCAGGCCCAGGTCTCCCGGCTGGAAAAGGGCGTCATCGAGAAGATCAAAAAACAACTCTAGTCCCGTGTCGGGACGGCCGTTCCTGCGCTCCCGCGCTGGGCCGGTTGTACGCAGAAGGGTAAAGAAAGTATGGCTGTCCGGACACCGGACCCAGCGTGACGCTGGACCCATAACTTTCTTTGCCTTTGCCGGTTGTGTTTGCCAGGGCAGAGAAAGTATGGTCGTCCCGACACGGGACCCGGCTCAGAAAGGCCACAGGGTCTCACCGCCTTCGTAGGGGTCTGGTTCTTCATAGGCCCCATACATCTCATGCTGCCGTTCCTGCCGCTGCCACCGCTCCCAGCTCTCTGCATTGCGCAAGGCCGCTTTCCAGTCCTGCATAGGGGTGCTGCCCACCATCCAGCCCTTGGCCTGGTAGAAATCCAGAAAACCCTGGGGGTCTACCGGAGAATTCCGCTCCAAAACATAATCCCGCACCTCTGAGAGTGTGGGTGGGTGAAAGCGATGCGCCCTTTGGACGCCCTCCGGCGTCCCGGGCGCTTTTTCTTTTTCTTTGCACTCACCCTCTCCCTCTCTTTTTTCTTCTTCTTTGTTTTTGTTTTTGTTTTCGTATTCGCCTTCGTCCTCGCTTTCTTCTTCTCCTTCGTATTCGTATTCGTCTTCGTATTCGTCTTTGCATTCTCCTTTGTCTTGGGGGGCGTTCGCTGGCGGTCGCTGGCGATTGCTGGCCTTCGCTCCCGCTTTCCCATTTTCTCTGTTCTTTTTGCAGGTTTCCTGGTATTTCGCATTGTCCCGGTCGATCTGGCTTTTGATGAGGGGGAACACAAACCGTTCGTTGCCCCAAAGGTCTCCGGCTTCTCCCGTCAAGGTGTATTCCAGCATGGCCGTCAGCAAGCGGCCCCGCTCGGCGTCATCCAAAGCCTGGATGGCGTCCCGGTAGGAGTGGTACAGGCAGATATATTCTCTTGCCATGATGATTCTTCCTTTCTATTTTTTCTTGCCTCTATCCTACCACCATTTTCCCGGTCTTTTTCGTCCGGCGTGGTCCGGTGTCCGGACGGCCGTTCCTCTCTTTGCCGGAGTGGAGACAACCGACCTTGGTTCTATTGCCTGGCGCGGCAGCGCAGTATGCCAGCGGAGGCACTCCGCTTGACAAATGGGGGAGGGTGGAGTATACTTCCTATGACAAGTGGACAGGGGTGCTGGTTTTCATGCCGGCTGAGAGACGGATAGACCGTCAACCCTCAAACCTGATCTGGGTAATGCCAGCGTAGGAAGAGATCATCATGGGCTTTGTTCTGCTGCCAGGTATGGCAGCGGCATCACGCCGCCTTTCATCGCGGGCATTGTTCCCGCGATTTTTTTGTTGCCTTCGGGCAGGGAAAGGATGGGTACGATGCAGAAAAACAAAACAAGAAGACTGACCGAAAGCGCCATTATGGTGGCCCTGGCCGCCGTTTTGGCCATGGTAAAGGTGTGGGAGATGCCTCTGGGCGGCTCGGTGACCGCCGCTTGTATGGCCCCCATCATCTTCATCGCCTTGCGCTATGGAGCAAAATGGGGCCTTTTCACCGGATTGGTCTTTGCCGTCATTCAGATGATCGAGGGCTTCTGGGCCCCGCCGGTGCGCACCCTGCTGTGGTTCTTTCTGGTGGTGATGCTGGATTATGTGCTGCCCTTCGGCCTGCTGGGTCTGGCGCCTATTGTGGCCCGCCGGTTCAAAAACGCCGTGGTGGGCGCAGGTGTGGCCACTGTGGCGGTGTGCGTCATCCGGTTTCTGTGCCACTTCCTCTCGGGCATCATCATCTGGCACACCGGCGATCCCGCCGTGCCCGACTGGGTCTGGTCTCTGACCTATAACGGCACCTTTATGATCCCCGAAACCATCATCAACGCCCTGGTGGTGGCCGCTTTGGTGAAGTTTGTGAAATTGCCGAAAGCAGCGTGACGCTGCCAATCCCCCCTGACTGCCTTTGGCAGTCTGTCCCCCCTTTGCACAAGGGGGGCTT
>JAHZHY010000194.1 GCA_019420045.1 Clostridiales bacterium | reverse complement strand
ATTCTGTCGGCAGGCCTGGGGAGTCGGCCGCTGGGGCAATGGGGTATAGTGCTGCATCTTCTGGCACTCTTCCGGGGTCATTGGCTGGCCGCAAGGCGGACAGGGGCTGGGACGGCAGGGCGGACAGGGATTCTCTGGACATTCCGGGCATTCCGGCATCTCTGGTTCTTCCGGTTCTTCCGGCTTAGAGGGGCACTCCGGGCACTCTGGGCATTCCGGCATCTCTGGTTCTTCCGGCGCTTCCGGCTCTGAAGGACACTCGGGACATTCCGGACACTCCGGCATCTCTGGTTCTTCCGGCGCTTCCGGTTCAGTGGGACACTCGGGACATTCCGGGCACTCCGGCACCACCGGCTCTTCCGGTGCTTCCGGCTCAGAGGGACACTCCGGACATTCCGGGCACTCCGGTATTACCGGTTCCTGGGGTGCTTCCGGCTCCTCCGGAAGCACAGGATATTCTGGCACTTCCGGCACAGTGGGTTCCTGTGGAGCCATGGGATCGGAAGGGCCGGTTTCTTCCTGCCACTGCTCCCGCCGGGGCATGGGCTGCTGCCAGGCTCCGGTGTGCCAGGCCTCCTGCCTGCGCCCCTGGTTTTCCTGGAACATCCTTCCCGGCCGGACCGGAGGATAGTAGCTATGCCCCGGTCGAGGGCAGACTGGCTCGTTTCCCCGCCATGTGCCCTGAGGGCACTGTCCCCGGGCAGGGCCGCAGTGGGGAAACATCCGGCCATAGGGCGTTTTTTGTCGCATGATCATACCTCGCTTTTTTGATGATTCCCCACCGATAGTCCACCGGCAGGGGTCATTCCAGTCTATGCCGCCGCCTTTCTACTTGCGCCCCAGGAAAAGATAAGATACAATATAAAACAAGCACATCACCCATGGGAGATCCTGTTTTCTTGTGATTTTCCCACCACCTGTTCTTTGGAGGTTTTCTATGCTGTTTTCTCATATTCCCCGGACTTCTCTTTTGACAGAGCCCACACTTTTGGAAAAAGCCTCCCATTTTGGCGATACCATCGGCCATTCCTCTCTTTGGATCAAACGGGAGGATGTGATGGGCCTGGGAATGGGAGGCAACAAGGTCCGCTCTCTGGAATTCTGGCTGGGCGAGGCTCTGGAACAAGGCTGTGATATTGTTCTTGCTGCCGGTCTTCCCCCTTCTAACCTATGCCGTCTCACCGCAGCTGCCTGCTGCCGTCTGAATCTGGAATGTGAGATCATCCACAACGCCGCTCCAACCGACACCAAATCCCGCCGAGGCGACAGCCGCTTTCTCTACGATCTGATGGGAGTGCGCCAGATCTATTGCGGCCCGGTGGACGAGGAGGCCCGCAAAGCCTTTGTGGAAGAACGGGCCCAGGAACTGAAGGACCAGGGCCGCAATCCCTATATCCTGGGAGATCCGGTGGTGGGAGCCTTGGGCTATGTGGCTGCCGCCCAGGAACTACTTTTCCAGGCCGAACAGAAACACATCGACTTGCGCCATGTGTTCATCAGTGCTTCCGCCGGGCCGACGGAAATCGGACTGCTCTTCGGTTTGCGTCTCATGGGTGGCCCTGACCTTCATGTCCATCTGGTTTCGGTGGAATACCCTGCCCACACTTTCTGGCCCATCGCTCAGGAGATCTGGCAGGGTCTTTGTGAAAAGCTCCATGTGACCCCTCCCCTGTCTTTGCAGCACAACACCCATTTTTATGAGGAATATCTGGGGCCGGGCTATGCCAAACACTCCCCGGAAACCTGGCTGGCTTTGCGCCTTCTGGCCCGTACTGAAGGGATTTTCCTGGACACCACCTACAATGCCAAAGTGTTCGCCGGGCTCACCGATCTGTGCCAAAAAGGGCGCCTGCCCACCGATGAAGCTACGGTGATTTTCCACACCGGCGGCGTACCCACTTTGCTGATGCGGGAAGAATAAAAAACAATACAAAAAGCGGACAGGAAATCCTGTCCGCTTTTATGTTATAGGGTAGATTTACTTGTTCAGGTTGAACCAGGCATTCAGGCCGGGATAATAAGCGATATCCTCCAGCTCCTCTTCGATGCGCAGCAGCTGGTTGTACTTGGCCACCCGGTCGGTACGGCTGGGAGCACCAGTCTTGATCTGGCCAGCGTTGAGAGCCACAGCCAGGTCGGCGATGGTGGTGTCCTCGGTCTCGCCGGAGCGATGGGAAATAACAGCAGTGTAACCGGCCCGGTTTGCCATCTGGATGGCTTCCAGAGTCTCGGTCAGGGTGCCAATCTGGTTGACCTTGATGAGGATGGCGTTGGCCACGCCCAGCTTGATGCCCTTGGACAGGCGCTGGGTGTTGGTAACGAACAGGTCGTCGCCCACCAGCTGGATCTTGTCGCCCAGAGCCTGGGTCAGCATCTTCCAGCCTTCCCAGTCCTCTTCGCCCATGCCGTCCTCGATGGAGATGATGGGATACTTCTCCACGAAGTTCTTCCACATACGCACCATCTGCTGACGGGTCATCTTCTTGCCAGCCTTGGGCAGCAGGTAATAACCGCCGTCCTCTTCCTTATACCACTCGGACACAGCGGGATCCATGGCGATCATGAAATCCTTGCCCGGCTCGAAACCGGCCTTCTCGATGGCTTCCACGATGACCTTCAGAGCGTCCTCGTCCTTCTTCAGGTTGGGAGCAAAGCCGCCCTCGTCGCCCACAGCGGTGGCCAGGCCCATGCCCTGGAGCACCTTCTTCAGGGTGTGGAACACTTCGGCGCACCAACGCAGGCCCTCGGCAAAAGTGCCGGCGCCCACAGGCATGACCATGAATTCCTGGATATCCACATTGTTGGTGGCATGAGCGCCGCCGTTGAGGATGTTCATCATGGGCACAGGCAGGGTCTTGGCGTTGCAGCCGCCCACATAGTTATACAGAGTCATGCCCAGAGCTTCGCTGGCGCACTTGGCGCAGGCCAGAGAAGCGCCCAGGATGGCGTTGGCGCCCAGACGGGACTTGTTGGCAGTGCCGTCCAGCTCGATGAGCATCTTGTCGATGAGGGGCTGATCCAGCACATTCTGGCCCATCAGGCACTCAGCGATCTCGGTGTTGACAGCGGCCACAGCCTTGGTGACGCCTTTGCCCATATAGCGGCTCTTGTCCTCATCCCGCAGCTCGCAGGCTTCAAAAATGCCGGTGGAGGCGCCGGAGGGCACAGCAGCCCGGCCCATGAACAGCTTGTTCTGCTCGGCATCCATGGCATATACTTCTACTTCCACGGTGGGGTTGCCGCGGCTGTCCAGCACTTCGCGGCCCACCACATCGGTGATCTCAATGTACTTTTTCATTGGTGTTTTCCTCTTTTCTTTGATATTCGTTCTGTGTTCACCAGGATATTGTATCCTCTTTTTCCCTCCCCGTCAATCGCCGGAGAGGAGAAAGAAGGGCTTCCCAGAGTAAAATTCGGGAAAAACCTTGGCCCTGTTGCCTATGCTTCTGTCAGCAGGCTTTCGCCGGTCATTTCCACGGGCTTTTCCAGCCCCAGCATGGAGAGCAAAGTGGGGGCGATGTCGCACAGGCGGCCGCCTTCTTTCAGCCCGGCCTTCTTGCCTACCAGAATCAGAGGTACTTCATTGGTGGTGTGAGCGGTAAAGGGAGTGCCGTCAGGGCAGACCATCTGCTCAGCGTTGCCGTGGTCGGCTGTGACCAGAGCCGCGCCGCCCATCTTTTCCAAAGAAGCCAGCACCCGACCCAGGCAGGTGTCCACCGCTTCCACCGCATGAACAGCGGCCGGAAGCACACCGGTGTGACCCACCATATCGCAGTTGGCAAAGTTCAAAACGATCAGATCATATTTTCCGCTTTCGATCCGGCTACACACCGCATCGGTGACCTCATAGGCGCTCATTTCCGGCTTCATATCGAAAGTAGCCACCTTGGGGGACTCGATGAGCACCCGGTCTTCCCCGGGAAATACCCGTTCCTCGCCACCGTTGAAGAAGAAGGTGACATGGGCATACTTCTCGGTCTCGGCAATGCGCAGCTGGGTCATGCCCGCTTCACTGACCACCTGGCCCAGGATGTTCTCCAGCGCCTGGGGCTTGAAGGCCACCTGCACCCCGGGCATGGCAGCGTCATACTGGGTGAAGCACACATAGTAGGGAGCCACCAGTCCGCCTTCCCGCACAAAGCCGTCAAATTCCGGATCGGTGAGGGTGCGGGTGATCTCTCTGGCCCGGTCAGGGCGGAAGTTATAGAAAATCACACTGTCACGGTGGCAGATCCCGGCGTCTTTGCAGCAGACCACCGGCTTCATGAACTCGTCGGTCTCTCCCTGCTCATAGCTCTTTTCCACCGCCTGGATGGGATCGGCAAAGAAGGGGCCTTTCCCCAGCACCATGGCCTCGTAGGCCGGCTGGACCCGATCCCAGTGCCGGTCTCTGTCCATCACATAATACCGGCCGCTGATGGTGGCGATCTGTCCCACGCCGATTTTCTCCATCTCCTCCTGAAGGGCCTTCACATAGGAAAGGCCGGAAGAGGGGGGCACATCCCGCCCATCCATGAAGCAGTGGACATAGACCTTTTCCACCTGCTGGCGCTTGCACAGCTCCAGCAAAGCATACAGGTGGGTAATGTGGCTGTGAACGCCGCCGTCAGACAAAAGGCCCATCAGGTGCACACTGCCGCCCTGCTCCTTGGCCTTCTGGCAGGCGCTCACCAGTTCCGGATTCTCAAAAAAGGTGCCGTCCTCAATTTCCTTTGTGATCCGGGTCAGCTCCTGATAGACCACGCGTCCTGCGCCGATGTTGGTGTGGCCCACTTCGCTGTTGCCCATCTGGCCATCGGGCAGGCCCACATCCAGACCGGAGCAGCGAATGGGCTGCCAGGGACATTCTGCCATCAGCCGATCCATCACCGGAGTGCTGGCCTGGCAGACGGCATTGCAGTTTCCCTTTGCGGCCAGTCCGTAGCCGTCCAAAATAATCAATGCAATCGGTTTTTTCATCATTCTGTTTCCTTCCCAAAGGCCATTACTGGTTGGCGCTTTCCATCACATCCACAAACTTCTCCCAGTCCAGAGAAGCGCCGCCGATCAGACCGCCGTCCACATCGGGCATGGCCAGCAGTTCTCCGGCGTTCTGGGGGTTCATGCTGCCCCCATAGAGGATGGTCACCGACCGGGCATGGCGGGCGCCATAGATCTCCCGGATGCATTCCCGGATGGCCCGGCCCACTTCGTCGGCCTGTTCCGCTGTGGCGGTCTTGCCGGTGCCGATGGCCCAGATGGGCTCATAGGCCACCACGATCTTCTTCACATCCTTGGGGTCCACCCCAAAGAAGATGGTTTTGATCTGCATCCGCACATGATCCAGAGTCAGATTCTTTTCCCTCTGGGCCAGGGACTCGCCCACGCACACAATGGGCCGCAGACCGCACTTGAGGGCAGCCTGCACCTTCTGAGCCACGATTTCATCGGTCTCGCCGAAATACTGGCGGCGTTCCGAATGGCCGACGACCACATACTTGACTCCCAAAGAACAGAGCATGGGTCCGGACACTTCTCCGGTATAGGCGCCGCTTTCGGCATGGTGCATATTCTGGGCCGCAATAAAGACCCGGGTATTTTTGGCGGCCTTCACTGCCGCAGGCAAATCGATATAAGGCACGCACAGCACGGTCTCGCACCACTTGGCCCGGGCCGCATGGGGCTTGAGCTGCGCGATGAATTCTTTGGTTTCTGCCGGGGTTTTGTTCATTTTCCAGTTCCCAGCAATAATGGTTTTGCGGTATCTTCTGTTCATAGATTTCCTCTTTTTTGTTTCTCTTCCCTTTTTCTCTCCCAGGCCTTTTTATTCGTCGGAATCCATCAGGCAGGCAATGCCCGGCAGTTCCTTACCCTCGATGAGTTCCAGGGAAGCGCCGCCGCCGGTGGAGATGTGGGTCACCCGGTCGGAGAAGCCCAGCTGCTCAATGGCTGCGGCACTGTCACCGCCGCCAATGATGGACACGGCTCCCGACTCGGCCACAGCCCGGGCGATCTCCCGTGTGCTGCCAGCGAATTTATCAAATTCGAACACACCCAGAGGCCCGTTCCACACCACCGTTCCGGCATCCTTCAAATAGCGCTTGAACTTTTCAATGGTGCGGGGGCCCATATCCATGCCGCCCATACCGTCGGGCATATGACGGGCATCCACCACATATGCGTCCGCATCAGGGGCAAATTCCTTGGTCACCACCACATCGTCGGGCAGCACCAGCCGAACATCCCCTTCCAACGCCCGTGTAATGATATCGGCAGCCACATCCAGCTTGTCCAGCTCGCAGGGGGAGTTGCCCACTTCGCCGCTGAGTGCCCGCAGGAAGGTGTAGCTCATGGCGCCGCCGATAATGACGGTGTCGCACTGATCGATCAGGGCGTTGATGACACCGATCTTGTCAGAGACTTTGGCGCCGCCGGTGATAGCCACAAAGGGACGGGCCGGGTTGGTGAGGGCCTTGCCGATCACCGAAATTTCCTTCTCGATCAAAAAGCCGCAGACGGCGGGGAGATAGGCTGCCACGCCGGCGGTAGAGCTGTGAGCTCTGTGGGAGGTACCGAAAGCGTCATTCACATACACATCAGCATAGGAGGCCAGCTTCTGGGAAAAAGCCGGATCGTTCTTTTCCTCTTCCTTATGGAAACGGACATTTTCCAGCATGACGATCTCACCGGGCTGGATAGCGGCGCACAAACGGTCGGCATCCTCCCCGATCACATCATTCGCCAGAGTCACCGGCATTTTCAGCAGCTCGGAAAGGCGCTTGGCCACCGGCTTCAGAGTGTACTTGGGGTTATACTGGCCCTTGGGACGCCCCAAATGGGATACGACGATGACAGCGGCACCGCTGGTGATCAGATAGCGCAGGGTGGGCAGAGCCCCCTGGATGCGTCTTTCATCGGTCAGATGCCCATTCTCGTCAATGGGGGTGTTGAAATCGCAGCGGATCAACACTTTTTTGCCGCGCACATCGATATCGCGCACGGTCTTTTTGTTGAAGTTCATCACGATAATCCCTCTTCTCCGGCAACTCTCACCATATTTTGTCTCTCTTCTACCGCAGCTGCCGGGTGCGGCGAAGGCCCCAGCCAAAAAGAGAAGAACCCTCAGGGCACAAAACGCCTGTGTGCTCTTCTCTCTTCTGTTTTCCTATCCATTGTACGGTATTTTATCCAGAAGTGCAAGCGCTTTGCGCCATTTTCCCCTGCGAAAACCCGGCATCCCTCTATATTTTCCCCGGATTCCGCAACTTTTCGGCCCCTTGACTTTACTGAAACTCTACCCCGGCGCTCTGCTGCTCATCCAAGGTGAGAGAAAAAGCAGGGGCAAAATGGGACATAAAATAGTCAGCGGCCGGAAGAGCCAGCGCCTGGATGGAGCGGTACAGCTGGCGGGCGGCGCTTTCAAACTCGTCATTGCCGCTTTTTTTCTCCTGAATGCATTTGAGGTAGGCGGAGATCTTGTCTGCCGCTTTCACATAGCGGTAAAGCTGCGGGTCCTGCTCCTCGCAGAACAGAATAGGACGGTAAGCCTGGCGCAGAGCATCGGGCAAGAAGCCCAGAAGGCTCTCTCTGGCCCGGTCCTCAATGGCCCGGTAGGCCTGACGCAACGCCGGATCGTTGTGTTTTACCGGTGTGGGCAGATCCCCAGTGAGGATTTCCGAGGCATCGTGGAACAGGGCCATGGTGGCCACTCGTTCCGGCTGAGCGCCGCCCCCCAAGTAGGTGTTCTGGATCACCGCCAGGGCGTGGGCGATCACCGCCGTTTCCAGCGCGTGCTCGCTGAGGTTTTCCGGGATGCTGCTGCGCATCAGCCCCCAGCGCTGGATGTATTTCATCCGCAGCAAAAGAGCATAGAAACTATATTCTTTCACCTTGTCCCCCCTTTACAAAAACAGGCAGATAATCACTGTGGCGATGCCGGCCACCCCGATGCTGATGCCGCTCATGGCCCCTTCCAGCTCGCCCATTTCCAGAGCCTTGGTGGTGCCGATGGCATGGCTGCAAGTGCCGATGGCCACGCCCTTTTCCACCGGCTCCTTTACCCGCAGCAGCTTGACCAGCAAAGGCGCTGTAATGGCCCCCAGAATGCCGGTAAAGATCACCGCTGCCACTGTGAAGGCAGGCACGCCCCCTCCCTGGGCCGAAAGCTCCATGGCGATGGGAGTGGTCACCGATTTGGGGATAAGGGAAGCCGTCATGGTCTCATCCAGGCCGAAAAGGCGGCAGAGAACAATGACGCTGATGACCGAAGCGCAGGAACCCATAAAGCAGCCGGCCACCACCGGAAGCAAATGCCGCTTCAACTGTTTGATCTGTCCATAGACCGAAAGGGCCAAGCAAGCGGTGGCGGGAGCCAGGAAAATGGCGATCACATCGCCGCCCTTCTGATACCATTCCAGGGGAATGTGAAAGATTTTGATGACTGCAATGATCAGCGCCACCGCAATGAGCAGTGGATTGCACAAAGGCGAGCCGGTTTTTTTATTAAAAAACAACCCCACCTGAAAGGCAAACACCGACAAAACGATGCCAAACAAAGGAGACTGCAACACTTCTTTCATGTTATTTCCCTCCTTTTTTCTGCAAAGCCATCATGGCCCGCACCGTCATGGCCGAGACAAAAAAAGTGATGAAGGTGGTGAGCACACACACGGCCAGGAAGGGCAGCAAATTGGCTTTCAACCGGTCATAATGCTCCAAAATTCCCACCCCGGCGGGAATGAAGAAAAACGCCATGTTTTTCAGCAGGAAATCCCCCTTCTGACGGATATGGTGGGGTTTTATCACTTTTGCGCACAACAGGACGAACAAAAGCACCATGGCGATGACACTGGAGGGAAAGGGAAAGGGCAGGACCTGGGCCACCAGTTCCCCCACAAGACACACTCCCAGCACCACGCCGATCTGAGTGAGAATTGCCATAGAACACCTCGCGAAACAAGAATTTGCCGGGAAAGGGATTTTCCCGCCAGGGGGTACTATACCACAAACCCCAGCAAAAAAAAAGACAACAAGGGTCTTTTTCCAGCACATCCTACCTCTTTTTCCCTTCTTTTGTTATAAAAGTTGCCCCTTCTTCTTCTTTCGTGGTATAATAACCGCAAAGCGATTATTATACAGACTTTTATGGCCGTTTTCTCGTCCCGCCTACGGGACAACCGAAAACCTGGCCAATATACCATTTTGCATTCGCTTCATGGTATAATAACCACAAAGTGGTTATTATACAGATTTTTGCGGCCGTTTTCTCGTCCCGCCTGCGGGACAACCGAAAACCTGGCCAATATACCATTTTGCTGATGCTCCATGACATAGCAACCCTAGCCGCAGATTCGAAATGTCAGGAGACAGCTATTTTTTTGTTTTATTTTGGAGAGGATCGGAAATCAACATGAGTTTTTTGCAGTCCATCAAAAAAATGTTCACTGGACCGGAAAATCCTGATGGCTCCCCAGAGGTCCCTCAGCCGGAACCAGTGGAGGAAAAAGTAACGGAAGAACCCTCTGCTCCCTCAGAAAGCACACCGGAAGTGCCGGCCGAAACCACGCCGGACCCATTTGCAGCCATCAACCAGCAAACCCCCTATGGGGAGGAGATCATGGAGCAGCGCTCCCGCTATTCCCTTCTGGTGACCCAGATCCCCAAAGCCTATAACGCTTTGCGCAGCAGCGGTGTTTTTGAAGGCCCGGCTGCCGATGAATTCCTGCTCCTGTGCAACCAGGCCATCTCCCTGCGGAAGGATATTTTGCCGCAGCTGGAAAAGGGAGATTGGATCTTTACCCATGGGGAAGGTTACAAACGCCTGGCTATGGTGCTGGAAAAACGGGGCGATTTCCAGGGTGCCGCGGAAATGTGCCTGCTGGCTTTGCGGGACGGCGCCACCAGTGATGGTTCCCAGAGCGGCATGGTGGGACGAATGGCCCGTATGCTGAAAAAGGGGAAAATTCCTCCTACCCCAGAAATGAAAACCTATTTGGGCAAGGCCTGATCCCCTTCCCGTACGCAAACAAAGGATGATCTCATGAAAAAAATCAAGCTGTATGAATCGGACTCCGCCCCTGTGGAAGCCCAGCGTTTTTGGGTCTTTGCCGTTCTGATGGGGGTAGGCGGTTTTTTTGGTGCCTTTACTTACTCCATCCGGGGCGGGGTGTTCTGCAATGCCCAAACCGCCAACTTTGTCCTCTTCGCCATGGCTCTGGGCCGGGCCCAATGGAGTCATGCTCTGTATTTTCTCATCCCTATGAGCGCCTATTTCCTGGGGGCGGTTTTGTCCGAAGCTGCATCCTCCACCATGGAGCAGCTGGGCTGGATGCGTTGGGATACCCTCCTGATCTTGGTGGAGATGGTGGCCGTTGTTTTTCTGGGTTTGCTTCCAGAAAGCGCCCCCTTTGCAATTACCCAGGTGGTGATCAATTTTATCTGCTCCATGCAGTATAACACTTTCCGCAAAACCCAAGGCATTCCCATGGCTACTACCTTCTGCACCAACCATGTGCGCCAGATGGGCATCTTTTTCGCAAAAGCAGTGCGCCATCGCAACTGGGATCATGTGGGACGGCTTTTGTGCCATTTGAGTATGCTGGTGCTTTTCGTTCTGGGTGGTGTCATCGCTACAGTGCTGTGCCGACTGTTTTTGGGCCGGGCCCTGCTCTTCACCCTCATCCCCCTGGGCATTCTCTTTGTGGACCTGCTCCGGGCCGATCGAAAAACTGCTCAGCTCTAAATACTCAACCAAAAAGGACGGCAGATGCCGTCCTTTTTTGCGCTCTTATCGTTTGATGATCACATCTTCGGTTATGATGCTGCCCTTCTGATCCAATCCCCGGATGGTTTTTACATAAAAATCATCGGAGGTGCCCCGGCTCTCCACAAGCAGAAAAGCACCTTCCCGGGTCACTTCCTGCCTTCTTGTTTCTCCGGTGAGAAATTCCACCTCAACCTGGCGAATCCGTCTGTCCTGGGCTCTGCCATAGACCACAAGCTCACATTCCTTTCCGCCCCAGCTGCGCCAGCTGTACAAAAGGCCCTTTTCCCCCATCAAAATGGCCGGTACATTGCCCTCGGCCATCCAGAAGGGCCCCCAGCGCTGCAATACCACCAGAGCGGTATCCCCTTCCCAGGCAAGCAGCCGGTATTCCCGCTGCCCTTTTTCCTGACAAAGAACCTGCCCCGGGCCCCAGTGATACTGCCGCTGAAAAGCCCTTTGTGCTCCCCAGGGTGTCAGATACAAGGGCCAGAA